>JAPOYQ010000505.1 GCA_026706505.1 Gemmatimonadota bacterium | reverse complement strand
AGGGCCGACCCGTCGCTTCTGGAGCCTATTTGTATCAGCTACGCGTGGGTGATCAGTTGCGCACCCGCAAGATGGTCAAGCTCGAATAGACGATCCGACTGTCTCGCTGCTTTCGTCGGGCCTATATTTCCTCTGAAAATGGCATGTGGAAGAGTCCTCAAAAATCACCGAAAGTAGGATACAAATGAACAAATCAATGCTACGCACGTTGCAAGCCGCAACGATCCTCACGGTGCTTGTGCTCCTGCTTTCGATTAACTTGGGCCAAGCCGACCATGACAAAGATCGAGTTCGTTGTGGTAGCGATGAAACAAAATGGGACCAGTGTTTTGATTGTAGCTTAAACCCCGATCATCGTTTTTGTTCTTGGGAATATATAGATAGAAATACACCATATCCGAAATACGCTTGGATCACGTTTGCCTTAGATTGGGAGTGCAATCTATATATAGCGGATAGGCAGTATTCCTCTACTCCCTGTTCATTGGTCGTGCCAGACAATGCAACGGATCAGAATTTTAGCTGCCGCCGCTTCCGTGGTAGCTTGTGCGAGGATTTTAACCCGGACGAACCATATACGTTAGGCACCAGTTACCATATCGACAACAAGACGCAGGACAGTCGTCTGTGTTCGTCAGCTCCTTGCTCAGAAGATCAGGCTACGGTTGTGGACGAGACCTCGTGGGGGCAAATCAAATCGCTGCTTGCAACAGGTTCTCATTAATTCCTCTTGGTTCATAAGCTCCTAAAGGATGCAACGTGATTCCCGCCCTACTCGACCGCATCGTCGAACTAGCCTTCGACCCCCGAGTCGCCGCCTTCTTCGGCGTCTGTTTGGGATTGTATATCCTGCGGGACGTAAGCCGTATTTTTTTGCGGCTGCTGGAGGCTTTTTGGCGGGGACGGAAGAAGAGGGATGATGCGTAGGGCCGACCGGCCGGTCGGCCCTACATCCTAAACGAAATGCTCGGAGTTATCTTGGGGGTCGTAGCCTAACTCGCGACGGGCGTTTTGGAGGTCCCAGTAGGCGCGGGTGTTGCCCGAGATGCCGTAGTAGATTCCGAAGCGCACATCGGCCTCAATGGAGCGCTGCACGAGTTGGACGCAGTCGCGGTGGCTCAGCCAGGTGGAGAGAATCCGGTCGCTTTTGCGCTCGACGACCGCAGAATCCGGCTGGAACGAGCCGATGCGCAGGCATACGACCTCCAAACCGTAGCGATCTACATAGTAGCGTCCCAGACTTTCGCCAAATGCCTTGCTGGCCCCGTACAGGCTGTCGGGCCGCACGGGCATCTCCGGCGTGGTGTACATCCCTTCTTCCTCGTAAAGACCGGTCACGTGATTGGTGCTGGCAAAGACGACCCGCTTGACGCCCGCGTTTCTGCAGGCTTCATAGGTGCAGTACACGCCTTGGATGTTCTTTTCGAGCACCGACTCCCAAGTGGCGCTAACCTCTGGATCGCCGGCGAGGTGGACTACGGCATCGACGCCGGTGACCGCTGTGGCCATAGCGGCCAAATCGGCGACGCTGCCGCGGACGACCTCTTCGCCTGCGGCGGCTTCCCGCACTGTGCGGTGATACATCAGCCGCAGGTCGTAACACTCCCGCAGCCCTTGGCGCATCACCTCGCCGATGCGGCCAGCCGCACCCGTAATTAGCACTTTTTTGCGACCCATCACTTCTCAGACAGTCGGTTAATAAGCCACCACGTCAGGATGGCTATGAGGAGGCCTGCCGCTAGCCCAAAGCTCCAAAAGAGACACGCCTGCGAGGAAAGATTTTTGCGAAACTTCATAGCGCGACCTCCTCAGCGGCTGGCCCAGAGCATGCCGCGCCGCTGGATCTCGCGCGCTTCGGGTACGTCAAAATCGCGCGCCACGTGACCCAGCGACGAGTAGAACACCCGACCCGCTCCCCACGCGCGCTTCCACACCACTGGCATGATTGTTCCGTTGACCCAAGACGCACTTTGACGGCCCTCTAGGGTTGTCGTGGCGAGCACTTCATTGCCTGGGTCGGTGTGCATGTAGTACTGCTCGGAGTGCATCTGGAAGTCGTCTAGGCCGGCGACGATTGGGTCGTCCGGAGCCGCGATGTTGACCGTGTAGTCGATGATGCCGTCTGGATGGGCGACAAACTGGCCGCCGACCATGAACTGATAGGTGGTATTGTTGCGGAACGAATCGGCCATGCAGCCGTGCCAGCCCGCTATGCCGGTGCCGCTATCAACGGCCGCGAGCAACCCTTGTTCCTGTTCTCCTTCGATCTGGCCCATTGTCCACGCCGGTACCACCAGATCCTGCTCGGCCATGAGGTCGCGGTCTTTGTACGTGTCGAGGGTGTCCGAAATGGTTACTGCGAATCCGTCTTCTTCTAGAATGGGGGCGAAAATATCGACGCACTGCTTGGGCTCGTGCCCCTCCCAGCCGCCCCAAACCATGATTGCCTTCTTTGCCATGACGCTCCTTATGCGTTATTCGGCGCCGCGCGCCAGCTCGTTGTCAACGAGGTATTGATAGCTTTTTTCCACGGCCTCCATCATGTCGGTCGCACAGCGGTCCAACTCGACGATCAGCCAGTCGCAGGTGCCGTGGCTGGCCTCGATAATAGGCGGGAAATCCATGGCCCCTTCGCCGACGGCGAGCATGTCCTGCTCAGGATCGCACGGGCCGTCCTTGATGTGCAAAAGCGGCGCTCGCTCGCCTAACTCCTCGACGACCTGCACCGAGTCGCCGCCGCCGGTATTGACCCAGTAGGTATCGACCTGAAAGAAAATGGACTCGTCGAGCTCGTCGACTAGGTGCGCAAAACCCGGACGCCCTTCCACTTCTTGGAACTCCCACCAGTGGTTGTGGAGGCCCAACTCCAAGCCGTTCTCGGCGGCGATCTCGGCGGCTTGGTTCCACTGGTCGCAAAGTGCCTTGAGCGCGTCCGCACTCGCGAAGGCATCGCGCGGTGTGGAGCTTACCACGCGGGTGGCCTCCAACTCGTAGGCTAGTTCGATGACTTGATTTTTTTGCTTGCCCAAGGGTAGCTGCGTATGCACGCTGCATACGTCTAACCCTAGATCGGCAAATAGGTCGCTGGCTTCATCTGCTCCGATGCCGGGCAATCCGGCCGTTTCGACTCCCACGTACCCTATCTCGGCAATCTGGGTAACCACGGACTTGAAGTTGCGAGCGAGGGCATCGCGGACCGTGTAGAGCTGAAGCGCTATGGGGGCAGCCATTTCTTCCTTCCTTGTGGGTGAGAGGTATAATTAGGGATATGAAAGTTAAAGCGATAGCTAAGGCGGGCGGGCGAATGATCTGGCATCGATAGTCAGTAAGGGACTCATGCGTAAGTCAGATAATTAAAGAAAAAAAATAAGCTAGTAGGCAAATTAATTTGTAATGACACTGCACTTGCTGTGCCGCTCGCGCGCTCCTACATTAGCCGCTCCAACCAAGGAGCAATCGCCAATGAGCACCCAAGACAAAGTGCGCCTCGGGTTTATCGGCGCTGGCTGGTGGGCCACCAGCAACCACATGCCCGTCTTTGCCGCCCGCGACGACGTCGAACTGACGGCCGTGTGCCGCTTGGGCCAAGCCGAGTTGGAGCAGGTGAAGGATCACTTCGGATTCGCGTTTGCCACCGAGGACTATCGAGAATTATTGGTCAACTGCGAACTCGACGGAGTAGTAGTGGCCTCGCCGCACCCCCTGCACTACGAACACGCCCGCGCCGCCTTGGAGGCGGGCCTGCACGTGATGTGCGAAAAACCCCTGACCACCCGCGCTGCCCACGCGCGCGAGTTGGTGCGCCTCGCCGCGGAGCGAGACCGCCATTTGCTCGTGCCCTACGGCTGGCACCACAAGCCTTTTATCCAGCGGGCCAAGGCGCTGATGGACGAGCAAGCCATCGGCGAGGTCGAATTCGCGCTCTGCCACATGGCCTCGCCGATCCGCGCCCTACTTTCGGGGGAGGAGGTGGATGTGTCCGACATTTCTTGGCAGGACAGTGCCAGCCTTTTCGGCCCTACGCCCTCTACGTGGGCCGACCCCGCCATTGCCGAAGGCGGCTACGCCCACGCGCAAATATCGCACTCCTCGGGATTGCTGTTTTGGCTGTCCGGGCTGCGCGCCGAGCGCGTCTTTGCCGCCATGAGCGCGCCCGGGTCCGAGGTTGAGCTGTACGACGCGCTGACGGTGCGCTTTACCTCGGGGGCTGTGGGCACGGTCAGCGGCGCTGGCACCGTGCCAACGGACCAGACCTTTCAGGTGGATGTGCGCCTGTTCGGCTCGGAGGGTATGTTGCTCGTCGATTGCGAGCGCGCCCGCATGCACCTGCGTCGCCACGATGGCCAACACGTCGTCGAGGAGGTGGCCGAGGACGCGGGGGCCTACGAGTGCGATGGCCCGCCCAACAACTTTGCCGACTTGATCTTGGGCAAAACCGACGTGAACTGGACCCCGGGTGAAGCGGCCATGCGCGGGGTGGAAATGCTCGACGCAGCGTACCGCTCGGCCGCTTCGGGCCGGGAAGAGCAGGTGTAACATCGGCTCTTCCCGCTTGCGGTAATGGCCTTTCTGCTCGACGTCATTGCCCCGATTTTCCTGCTCATCGGCTGTGGCTATCTGTTGGGGCGGCGGCGCTCTGTTGACCCCGCCCCCTTGGCCGATGTGGCCATATACATCTGCCTGCCCTTCTTGCTGTTTTCGGCACTGGTGCGCCACCCGGTCACCGGCGCGGCGGCTGCCCAAGCCTTCGCTTGGCAGGTTGGGATGTACGTGGTCAGTATGCCCGCCATCGCGCTCGTTGCGCATCTCGCCGGCTGGGACAAACCTACTCGCAGCGCGGTCACCCTCTCCCTGCCCACGGTCAACATCGCCTCGTACGGCGTCCCTGTAGTGCTGTTCGCGTTTGGAGACGAGGCCCTGGCGATCGTCATGCTGCTCTTTGTGTACGGCAATGTTACGGCCGCGTCGCTCGGCACGTACATCGCCGCTGGCGGGCGGCAAAGTCCGCTGCAAGCGTTCAAGAGCATTTTCAGACTGCCGCTGATTTACACCGCGGTCTTGGCCTTGGCCGTCAATGCCCTCGCCATACCGATCCCGGTTTCCATCCTCGATGCGGCCGATCTGATCGGCAAAGCTGGCCCGATCCTCGCCATTATTCTACTCGGGGTCCAAGTCTCGCACATCCCCATCCGCGGCCGCAATTCAGCCGCCCTGTACGGCGGCATTGGCGCCAAGGTCCTGTTGGGGCCGGTTATTGGCATCGGCCTGACGCTGCTCATCGGTGCGCAGGGCGCGGTGCGCGACGTGCTGCTGCTGTGCTCTTGCCTGCCTACGGCCATCAGCGCCCTCATCCTCACGGTGCGCTTTGACGCGCGCCCCGATCTGCTCGGCGGCATTCTCATCGGCTCGACTTTGTGGAGCCCGCTCGGGTTGTCGATTCTGCTCTATTGGATCGGCCCTTAGCCCGAGCCTGATGTAGCCTCATTTCGCGTTTTCTAAAAATTTTTTCGCATCCCCTTGACACTGTTTTACGCCCCCTCGTAACTAGAGCTTATAGGGCAAACGACAGACTCCACGACGCTTTTAAGAGCGCCCACAGGAGAATGAAAATGATAGGTGTATATCGCTTCGACATGCGCGGGACGCTGCGCATAGATGCCGGGGAAAATCTATATGGTGGGTGCACCTATCTAGCTGCCGATGTGCAGCTCGAAAACACCCTATTCGCGCCGAGAGGAAGGGGCTGTGTCCCCGACTGAAGCTCGCCTTTGCGAGAGCTAACACGTGGCAAGAGGCCGTGGCGCGAAAAACAACGCGCTGCGGCCTCTTTTTTTGTGAAAAATGCTTGACATTGTATCAGGTTTATACTGAACTTTTGTTCAGGTAAAAAAGAGTAATAAACGGAACCGCAAAAATGAAAACCAACGAGAAAACACGACACTTCAACACCGCCCACGGCGGTGCCAAGATGCGCGTTGTGACCAGGGCCGGCCGGGTCATCGACGCGCGACCGCGCTTCGCCGCTTTGCGGCGCGGCTTAGACAGCGGGGCGTTGCCGCCCACCCCGGGCGGACGGCAGCGGGTCTGCGCGACATTCACCAAGCCAACCAAGGACCTCATCGCAAGGAGCAACCACACTATGCGACGCGAGATCATCAATCAAGGACTGATGTACGTACTCATCAGCCTATTTGTATTCGCGATGATACCGCTCCTGCGCTTCCTAAGCTAATGGCTCTTTGACGCGCAGCGGCATTGCGAAACGGCCTGGGGCAGCGGCGGCGACCGCTGCCCCAGGGATATCAACCCCCTCGACTTTAGGACACAGAAAAAAACATGCAAAACCGCAAGACAGACGTATGTCCTCGGCTGATCAACTGGCTGTATTGCTTGGCATCGGTGGCCTGTGCGGTCCTCGGCCCTCGCGGTCTGCACGCTCACCAAGCGCCCGCCCGCGCGCTCGACGCCGTGCGTATAGAGGGCACCCGCCCGCAGATCGACGGCGTGCTCGACGACTCGGTGTGGCAGCAGGCCCCGATTTTTACGGGTTTCGTCCAGCGCGAGCCCGAGGAGGGGCAGCCGGCGAGCGAAAAGACCACTGTACAGTTGGCGTACGACGACGAGGCGCTCTACGTGGGGATCATGGCTTACGATTCGGCACCCGAGCAGATCGTCTCGCGCTTGGTGCGCCGCGACCAGTGGACCGAAGCCGATTGGATCCAAGTTAGCTTAGACACGCATCACGACCACCAGACGGGCTATGCCTTTGCGGTGTATGCCGGCGGATCGATCTACGACGCTGTAATCAAGGATTATGGTTGGGACAACGACACTTGGAACGGCGTGTGGGAATCCGCGCATACCATCGGCGCAGAGGGATGGAGCGTGGAGTTTGCCATCCCGTTCCACAACCTCCGCTTTAGCAGCGGCGGGGACTGGGGTATCAACATCGCCCGCTACATCAGCCGCAAGAAGGAACAGGCCTTCTGGGTCATGGTTCCGCGCAAGGAAAGCGGCTCGGTCTCGCGCTTTGCCCACCTAGAGGGCTTGGCGGACATTGAATCTACGCGCGCGCTGGAGCTTTTGCCCTATTCGGTGGGCCGCTCCACCGTGGCGGATGCGCGCGAATTATTCGGCAGTGCTGGCGCGGACTTGCGCTACGGGCTGTCGTCGAATATCTCGCTCAACGCCACGATCAACCCGGATTTCGGCCAAGTGGAGGCCGACCCGGCCGAGCTCAACCTCTCGGTTTTTGAGACCTTCCAGGATGAGCGCCGCCCCTTCTTCGTGGAGGACGGCGAGGCGTTCGACACGCCAATAGACCTGTTCTACTCGCGGCGCATTGGCCGCCAGCCCGGCTATCACTCGCTGCCCGACGGCTACGACGCCCTCAACGAGAGCGAGTCCACCACCATTCTGGGCGCAGCCAAGCTGACGGGCAAGACTGCATCCAAGACCACTTTTGGCCTGCTGACGGCGCTTACTGCCAAAGAGTACGCGCGCGTTGAGACGACCATGGTGCGCGAGGTGTCCGGCGAGGAGTACCAAGAGCGCAGCGACTTTCTCGTCGAGCCGCGCACCCACTTTCTCGTCGGCCGCGTCAAGCAGGATCTATTTGCCGGCAACTCGCACGTCGGCCTCTTGGGCACGGCCGTGCAGCGCGACCGTGCGCGGAATGCCTATACCGGCGGCGTGGATTGGACTCTCAAGTGGCGCGACAACGGATACACCTTTTGGGGCCAGCTCGCCGGCAGCCGCGCCACAGTGGATGACCAGCGCCGTAGCGGTTTGGGCAATATAGCGGTCTTGAGCAAGAACAGCGGCTGGTTGCGCGGCGAGCTTTGGTGGGAGGCTTATTCACGGCATTTCGAGATCGACGACTTGGGCTTCCAATGGCGCAGCGACTTCTACAACCCTTGGCTCTGGATCCAACTGCGCAAGGAAGAGGACTGGGCCATCTTTCGCCGCAATTTCTACAACTTCAATCGCTGGGGCACGTGGAACTTCGACCGCACCAACCTGCAAAACGGCTTTGACTTCAACACCCACCACCAGCTCAAAAACTACTGGTGGATCCACTTCGACTACTACCACATGTGGCGGTCCTTCGACGATCTCGATACCCGCGGCGGCCCCCTAATCGCGAGGCCAGCAAGCGATGGCTTTGAGATTGAACTGGAAAGCGACGACCGCTTTATGGTCAGCGGCTGGGTCGAGTACGAGTGGGACGGCAACTCGGCTGGCAGCACCCGCCGCGAGGTCTCCGGCAGCATCCGCATCCGACCGACTTCGCGGTTCGAGATCAGTCTCCGGCCGCGCTATAGTTGGGGTTTTAACGATGCCCAATGGGTCGAAAACTTCGATGCGAACGCCGACGGAGAAGACGATCAATTCGTGTACGGGGAGTTAGACAGCCAAACCCTCGATCTGACGACGCGGGCCAACATTCTCTTCAGCCGCGACTTGAGCTTGGAGCTCTATGTCCAGCCTTTTATTAGTGCGGGTCAGTACGCCAACTTCAAGGAACTGGCCCAGCCGCGCTCCTACTCGTTTGTCGCGCATCCCGGCCCGGAGGAAAGCCCTGATTTTCGCAACCGCTCGCTGCACAGCAACGCCGTCCTGCGCTGGGAGTACAAACCGGGCAGCACCCTTTTCGTCGTCTGGTCGCAGTTCCGCCACGACGACTCCGACTTGGGCGCGTTTCGCCCTGGGTACAACCTGCGGCGCAGCTTTGTGGACGAGGGGACCAACATCTTTTTGGTGAAGCTCAACTACTGGCTGAACATATAGGGCGGGGATTACGCGCTGCATTTGGCCCTTGCCGCAGAAGCTGCGGTAGGGGCCATTTTTTGGGAATTATCTTGTACTGGCTGGGGTGAGGAATTTGCGAAGGGCCGCCACAAGAGCGGCCCCTACAATCCATTTCGTAAATACCCGTAGGGGCGTCCCTTGTGGGCTCCCGATACCCTATTCTTCCAAAAAGCTCCACAGCGCGTCAAATCGCCCTCCTTCAATCGGTTCTCGCAGCACCGAGTTGACGCCTTTTTCCGCCATGTAGCGCGGTGCAAACGCCAGTCCTTTTTGCAGTGTCGTGCGCTCTAGCCCCATTTGCCTGGGCCGCCAGCGCACCTGACAGCGGTCCAGCCGCTTTGCCAACCCCGCCGTATCCCCCATGCAGCACCAAGTGATGATCATCGCCCCCAAGGCCACGAGTTCGCCGTGGATCCAAGTGCGTTGGTTGGCTGTCTCCAGCGCGATCCAGAATGGATGGTCGCCGCTTTCCGTAGGGGCCTTTAGCTGCTGGCTATCGCGCTCCTTAATCCGCTGCGCGATGTTGGCCGCGCTCGCCTCGGTCATGCGCCCGTTGGCATTGAGCGTTGCGGCAAAAGAACTGGCGATCGACTCGTGATGGGCTATCTGCTGTGCTGCCAGCGCTGGGTCGAACGCCGCTCCTTGTCCCAACGCCGCCCGCCGCTGCCATTCCTCCAACCCGGCATGACCGCAGAGGATGTCGCCTAGCCCGGCGGTGTGCAAGTAATCCGGTGCCTTGAGGACCACATCGACGTCCACGAGCACGTATTGGCAATCCACCCACGGCCAGTCGTCCAAATCGCCCACGGTCTGATAGCCGTCCCACCGCGCCACGTGGCTGTGGATGATCGCCCCGGAAGAGAGGATCGTCGGCGCCAAGATCAGTTCGGCGTCCTTGTCCAAGGCCACGAACTTGGAAGCGTCTAGGGCCTTGCCGCCGCCCAGGCCGATGACCAACTCGATCCCGGCTGGCAGTTGGTCGCTGAGGTCCTGCTGATGCGCCGAGTCCAGCCACTCGGCAAAGACCACGCCCTCTGGCTCGCGCACGAGGTATTCTTGGGCGGCCGCGTACGCGCTGGGCGTGGTGACAACTGCATACGCTGGCCAGCGGGCGCTTTCTCGTTGCAACAAGCCACGGGCGACGCGCATGTCGTATTCAGCAGCCGGTTTGCACTGGCGGCCCATGGACCAGCCTCTATTGGTTTTAGGCATCTGCTCTCCGTTCTGTAGTAGGCAAAGCGAACTATTGCTTTTGTTATTGCTATTGCACAACAATATACAAGCCCTTTTTTCGCCGCCAACGCATCTTTCCGAGTCCGAGAACCTATGTCCACTGCCCACATCGCCCGCGTCCTCTCCGCAATGGACGAGCCTTTTGTACGCTACAAGATCCGCCTCAATGTCTCGGCCCGCCCGCCTAGCGAGCGCGAGATTCGCATTCTCCGCGCCGAGATCCGCGAGTCGGTCTTAGTCCGCACTCTGTTGGCCGAGTTGGATGCTGCAGGCCGCATCCCCCTTGCGCCGATTCACCGCTGGCGCGGTGCCCATTGGGTGCTCTACATGCTGGCCGACCTAGGGTCCGCGCCCCGCGACCAAAGCCTCTGGAGCTTGCGCGACCAAGTTTGTGAGTGGCTTTTGGACCCCAACCGCCCCGAGCCTGTCTGCGGCGCGATCGAGGGCAATGCGCTGTACTACTTGCTGTTCCTCGAGCTCGACAATGGCCGCGCAGATGCCTTGGCCCAGCGCCTCGCAGGCAGCTTGCCCAAGGCGTTGGGCCGCAGTCCCGCGGCCTTCGGCCAAGCGCTCACCGCCCTGCGCGGCCTCGCCCTGCACGCCCGCCTCCGCGCCGGCAAAGCCTCTGGCGAGGCCGCTGATCGCCTCGCCGAGCACTTGCTCGCCCACCGCCTCCACCAAAAGCCCGATGGCCAGCCCTTGAGCTCAGACTGTGCCTCGTTGCACTATCCCTGCTACGAGCACTGCGACTTTCTCTTTGCCCTCAAGGTCATGGTCGAAGCCGGCCATCTAGCCGATGCGCGCTGCCGCGAGGCGCTCGATCTGCTCAAGTCGAAGCAACTCGCCGATGGCGCGTTCCCGGCCGAGCGCAAACACTACCGAGTCGGGCGCGTCGGCAAGGGCGACGATTCGCTCGTCGATTGGGGCCGTCCCAACCGCAGCCGGCCCAACCTCCACGTCACCTGCGATGCGCTCGGCGTGCTCCACGCTGCGGGTGAGCGGTTTTGAGCGTCAACTAAAAATGCCGATATTGTGCAATATCACTCCCCGCTTCACAGGTTTGCTGCCATGCGCTCTCTACTGTTGTTATTCGCCCTCGTTCTGGCGGGCTGCTATGCGGCCTCGCTCGGGCCCGACCCCTTGGGCCACTTTGCCGCGCGCACTGATCACCTCCATCGCCTAGAGCCGCTCGGTGAGCGCATCTTGCACGGAGCTGCGCTCAGCTATGGGCCGCTCGACCACGAAGAACGCACGCGCCCGCTTTTCTATGCCGTGTACTACGAGCTCCACGATCTGCCCTACGACTGGCATCTGGCGTTGCTCGCGAATCTGGACCAGCACGTAGGGTACGGCCTGCCCCAAATTGACCTTGGTTTCAACTCTGCCGGCCAGCCCTATGAGGCGGCCATTGCCGATGGTCAGCTCGACGAGGCGATTGAGCAGCTCTGCTGGGGATTGCAGCAGCTAGACCGCCCG
>JAPOYQ010000202.1 GCA_026706505.1 Gemmatimonadota bacterium | reverse complement strand
GGGGCCGCACGGCGAGGATGAAGCCGACGGGATAACAACCGCAATTGGCGACTTTTTGTGCGCGGCGAATCCGCTCTTTGTGCTCGGGCGAAATCTCGGGCAGCCCATAGACCCACTCGGAATGGACCCGGCGCGCCGTGCTCGTGTCGATGACCTTGGTCTGCGGGTTTTCGAGCAGGTCGAGAGCCTCGGCTGCCGCGTCGTCGGGCAGGCAGAGCACGCACAAGTCCGCGCGGTTGAGAAACTCGGCTCGCGCGCGCGGATCCCGGCGATGCTCCGGTGGAATGAGCAACACCTCCACATCCTCGCGCCCGGCTAGCATCTGGCGAATGCGCAGCCCGGTCGTTCCCTCTTGGCCGTCTATGTAAACCGCAGGTTTTTTCATGTGCGAATTATCTTTGGTCCGTATCGCGCAATTCCAACTTCTTGACCCTCTGCAAGGCATCTTCGAGCAAGTCCCTATTGGTGGCGATCAGATCGGCTATGACGCCGGTGAGAAACATCTGAAATCCAGCCAACAACAAAATCGCCGCCAAGATAAGCGACTGCACGTGCAGCATTCCTTCGTCAGTAAAAAATAAGAAGTAGAGAAAGCGCACGCCGAGGCCAAAGCCGGCGACAAAGGTCAAAATGCCGCATAGGGAAAATATCTTGAGCGCGGCGTAGCGCGCATAGGTGCGTAAACTGATCTCCCCGGATTTGAAGACGAACTTGCCGATGTTGGAGAAAAGGCGCGACTCGCGCGTCTTGGGGTTGGTGCGGATCGCGACAGAAGTCACGGCCAAATTTTTGTATCCGGCCTCGATTACGTGCTCGGCCGTGTGGTCGAAATTGGTAAGGGTCGAAAGCTGGAGCGCACACTCGCGACTAAAGGCGCGAAAGCCGCTGGCCACATCCGGCACCTGTAGGCCGGCGAGGCGGCTAATCACCCGGCTGCCCAAGCTCTGTAGGTAGCGCTTGAGGGTGGAGAAATGGGCAATGGCCTGCGTCTGCCGGTCGCCGATGACCATGTCGGCACGGCCGCCGAGGATGGGCGCGACTAGCTTGTCGATGTCGCCGCCGTAGTACTGGTTGTCGCCGTCGGTGTTGACGATGATATCGGCTCCCAGCCGCAGGCACTCGTCAAAACCGGCCTTAAAGGCTTGTCCTAGCCCCCGGTTGTGCGGGAAGCGAATTACGTGATCTGCGCCGCATTTGCGCGCCACCGCGCTGGTGAGGTCGTTGGAGCCGTCGTCGATGACCAAAATTTCGACTTGATCGATGCCGGGCACTTGGCGCGGGATGTCGCGGATTACAGCGGGCAGGGTCTGCTCTTCGTCAAAGCAGGGAATCTGCACGATTAACTTCATTCACCCCCAGCTTTCCTGCCGGATCTGCTTTTTGTCCAGCCCGTGCTCCTGCAAGAGCGCGACCATGTTTTCGACGAAGCGCGGCTCGGGAGTCTCGCCCTTGGCCCGGGCCGCCCGGCGCTCGTAAGGCGTGATGCCCGGGCCGCAGCTATAGGCCATCACTTTGGAGGGGTCGGGCGCGACTTCGCGCAAGAGTTCCCCAGAGATGCGCCCTTGGCGGGCGCCGCGGATGCCGCTTGGGTCTTCGCGGGTGATGCAGTGGATGACTTCGAGTTTGTCGGGGTACTGTGCCCGCAATTCCTCGAATTCCTCGAAGTAAATGACGTCGCCGCGCGTCTTGTTGCTAAACAGCAAGGTGTGCCGGAGCGGGTCGTCGCGGTGTAGGCTCTCCTTGATCAAGCTCCTGTTGGGCACGATGCCGCTACCAGCGCATACGTGGACAATGTGCTCGGCGCGCTCGCAGACATCGGTGGGAAAGGTGTACGCCCCGGTAAAGCCGCTGATGACCAGCCGCCGGCCCTCGTGGATGTAGTACGTCAAGAGCGGCGACAAAAGCGGTGGGTACGGCGTCTCACCGCTCTCGTAGCGCTCTTCTTTGATGGTGATGGCGAGGAGTTCTTCGTGCGGTGCAGAAGCCATGGAATAGGCCCGCGGCTTTTCCCGCTGCCCCTTTTGATCTTCTAAATAGGCGGTGAAGTGCTCCAGCTCGCCGAACTGATGGGGATCAATGGTGCAGAAGTGGCCGGCTTCGTATTCGATCGGCTCGTCGCCAGCCGACATAAAGAGCGTAGTGGTGTCTGGAGTGTCGCGGCGCACGTGGACGACCTCTACCTCCATCTCCCGGACTCTCCGCCTTGGGGTGCGCGTTGTTTGCGCTGAGGTGTTCATGCTAGTGCTTTCTAGCCAAGTGCGCTTTCATCTTCTCGATCAGTGCATCGTCGTCTGCGGACGAGGCTACCATCTCCTCGAATGCTGCGGCTGTTAGCTCCACTTCCTCCAGGAAGCGCTGGTCGGCCGGTCAGGGAAATACGTAGTCGCCGATGCGTTGCTGCTGGTGCGCCCGCGCCTTGTCAGCTATGCGCGCCAGCCAGGGAATATCGCCGATGATCATACCCCGGGCCCGGGGCTTGAAGTCGAGAGTGTTCCACTCGCTCATAGGGTTCCTCCGCGTGGTGACAAACAAAACTGCAACCGACTTCTGAACTCGGTCGCGCTTGGGTCTGTGCTCAGGCCCTGGGCCAACATGGCCGCGCATTGCCGCAGCCGCGCATGGGGCTTTTTCCAGTGTTGGCGCAGGGCCAGCGCGTGCGGCTCGCCGTCGAGGGCCGCGCACAACAGGGCCGCGCTGTTTAAAAGAAAAAAAATTCGGTGATAATCGAGCGCCCGCGCACCGTCGCTGCGCCCGGACTCCTCGGCGTACAAACGCGCTGCGGACGCGTCCAATAGCGAGCGCATGCGCCCATCTTGCCGACCGCTGCCCATACTTGAAGTATACTGCGTCAAGCGCCGTTCCGTCCAGTCCCAACCAATTTTGGCAAATTCGAGGAAGTAAACGCGCGTGCCCCCCGGCTCGACGATTGCGTTGCGCGCGTTGTAATCTACGCTGCCCAACGCGGCTGGCCGCGCTGCTAGCCAATCGTGCATAGCTTCGAGTAGTGGCTGTATCCCAGCGTCCTGCTGGAGGCGGCTGCATAGCTGTTCGATGCCAGTATGCGCTCGCGTTCCCGCCTCGTCCCAGGCGGCGGCGAGGGCTGCGCGGTTGGCACTCGGCACTACTCTTGGCTCTAGCTGGTCGGCGCGTTGGGCGCACGTGTGCTCAATGGCGCACAGCCCGCGTATGGCCTGTATCGTCGCCGCACGGTCCCCGTCCTGAATGGCGTCGTCGAGGGTGCGATCGCCGACCCATTGCAAGAAGATGCATTGGGCGTCTGAGTCCACGCCGAGGACGGCGGGCACCGGACATCCGGCCGCGTGCAGTATGCCGAGCACGTCGCGCTCGACCTCCAACAGGTCGTAAGCTGTACCCTGCGTCAGCCGACCGAAGAGTTGATGCTTGACCACGACCTTGCGGCCGTCTGCGTCCTCGATGCGCCAGACCCCTTCGGCGAGCGGAGCGATCGCGCGGATAGGTGGATGCCCAGCGCGCACATAGGCTGCGGTCGCCGCGATGCCGGCGAGGCTCATGGTCGGCTAAAGACGATGATTTGGGCGACGATTTTGCCGGCTTGGTTGTTGAAGCTCGGATTTTCGTTCATGGCCAAGTTCAGGAGGCCGGCGCGGTCGGCGATAAAGTCGCAGCGGCTGCCCACGGCAAAGATCGGCCCGTCGTCGCCAATGCGGGCCACGAGTGCGCCGACATTGGCCCCCGGCAATAGGTAGCCCGCGCCTGCGGGCAGATTGTACACGCCATCGGCACCGCACCAAGCGATTTGGTTTTGCATGTCCGGCGACCAAGTTTCCTCGGCGTCGATGACGACCCGCTGGCCGCTCTCTAGCCGGATCAAGCTGTCTTGCCATTGCGGACTAGGCCGCACCGTACGCATAATTGTTACAGCCACAGCACCTTCTCGCTATCTAATTTAATTAAAGCGCGTATTGCGAATTCAATGGCGCTAAAAAAATCCTCCGGCCCCAAAGAGTCAAGCGCGACCCAACATCTGCACCAGCGGCGCATTGCCCTTCTCGGCCTCGGCGTGGAAAATCGCGCGCTGGCCCGCTTTCTCCACGCGCGCCAGATTCCCTTTGCCGTGTGCGATGTTCGCGACCCGGCCACGCCAGTGGAGGGCGTACAACAATGGCGCATCGGCGAAGGCTATCTCGACGACCTGACCGACTTCGACCTGTTGTTTCGCACACCGGGTCTGCCGACGCTGGACCCGCGCCTGTGCGAGGCGCGGCGTTGCGGCGTCGAAGTGTCGAGCCAGACGCGCTTCTTTTTACAGCTATGTCCCGCGTCAGTGCTTGGAATCACCGGTACTAAGGGCAAAGGCACTACGACCGCGCTGCTACATGCGCTCTTGGCTACCGACCCGGCAGCGAGGGTGTTCAGCGGCGGCAACATCGGCCGGCCGCCGCTCGAATTCATTGACGAGTTGCAGGCGACCGACCGGGTTGTACTAGAGCTGTCTAGCTTCCAATTGCAGGACCTCGACCAAAGTCCGCATATCGCCGTGGTTCTTTCCGTCACCGAGGACCACCTCGACTATCACGCCGACCGCGCCGAATACGTCGCCGCTAAAAAGCCCGTGTGCCGTTACCAAACGCTTGGCGATATCCTCATTGTCAATCGGGACTGTCCCACCGCCCGGACCTTTGCCGAAGAAAGTCCAGCCGCCCTTTGGTCCTTTAGCACAACCACCTCGAGCATTCCGGGTGCGTGGATTGCCGACGGCCAGTTGTGGGCCTGCTGCCCTAGGGCGCAGCCAATCGCCGTTTGTCCGGTGGCCGACCTGTCTCTCCGGGGCCAACACAATTGGAGCAATGCCGCCGCTGCGGTAGCTGGTGCGTTGGCCTTTGGTGCGCCAGCGACCCATTTCGCCGAGGCCATTCGCGCCTTTGCGGGCTTGCCCCACCGCCTCGAATACGTCGCCGAGCGCGATGGCGTTACCTATTACAACGACTCACTGGCCACGACAGTCGATGCTACCTGCGCTGCCCTCCGCGCCTTTGACGCGCCCCTGCTGCTGATCGCTGGCGGCGCTGCAAAAGGAGCCGACTTCAGTGCCTTGGGCACTGCGATTGCCGCTGGCCATGTCCGCGCCGTGCTGCTCATCGGCCAAGAGGCCCCGCGCATTGCCGCTGCTGTACAACAGGCGGGTGCTGGTGGGATTATCCACTGCTGCCGCGACCTACCTCAAGCCCTGGACGCTGCCCGTCGCTTGGCGCAGACTGGCGACGTGGTACTGCTTTCGCCGGCTTGCGCCAGCTTCGATCAGTTTGCCAGTTACGCCGAGCGCGGCGACCTGTTCAAGCGGTTGGTCTGCGCTTCCAGCGTTGTATGAGTCGCCCGATCTTTTTTACTTTCGTTTGTCGATGCCTCCTCACCTGGTCCACCAAGAGACAAAAATGTCGATAGCAATGACCCGCGAGCAAGAACGCGACTTTGCGGAGCAGGGCTTTATCGTCCTCGAACACTTTCTCACGTCTGCGGAACTGGCCCGGCTCTCAGCCGCCGCCGATGAAGTGGTCGCACGCATTCAAAAGGAACAGGGCTTGGCGGCAAAGACGCATTTCCAAGTGCGCAACGCCCTCGCGCAGCACGATGCCTTTCTCGACTTAGTGGATCATCCGCGGATGCTGCCGCTGGTGGTCGATGCAATCGGCTGGAATATCCAGATACGCACGACGCATCTCGACTATCGCCCGCCGTACCCGTGCGACATGCAGCCCGGGGCTGTGGGCAGCGGACGAGGGGCCGATCAGGAGGCTGGCTATCGCAATGTCGTGTGGCATCCCGACTTGGCTAGTCCCGAGCTTTTTGCCGGGCCTTCGCTCGATGGGCGCTTGCCGTTTATGGAGATCAAGGTCTTCTACGTCCTCTTCGACATGACCGAATCCAATTGCGGCAATCTGTGGTTGGTGCCGGGCAGTTACAAGCGATGCCCCCAAGAGTTGCGCGATATGGAGTACCAGGTGCCGGCGGAACAGACGCTGGAACTGCGGCTGCCGGCCGGCTCGGCCGTGCTGTGGCGCACGGCAACGTGGCATTGCGTTGGCCCCAATCAGTCGCCGCGGACGCGCAAGATCATGCACGTGGGCTATCACTACCGCTGGCTGCGTCCGACCGACTACATCCAGCAGGATCCGGCGCTACTGGCGCGCTGCTCGCCGATTCGCCAGCAGCTTTTGGGTGCCCTGCCCAGCGGCGGTAATCCGCTGGGGAATGACCCACATGTTGCGCCGTCGTCCCAGCATTGGCTGACCAAAGACTCCGATGACGTGCCGCTGCGCGCTTGGGCCGAAGCGCGGGCGGGCGCGAAAACACCCTAACGAATGGAATAAGACTATGAGCGACCGACCCAATTTGTTGTTCATCATGCCAGACCAGATGCGCCACGACTTTCTCAGTTGTTATGGCGCTCCCCACATTTCCACGCCCAACATCGACCGGATTGCTGCTGAGGGCATTCGCTACGATCAAGCCTATAGCCTGCATCCGGTCTGCGTGCCGGCGCGTTGTTCGCTGCTCACTGGTCTCAACGCTTGGCGCAATCACGTGCTGACCAACGGCAACCACCTGCGACCGGACCACGCTGCGTGTGGCATCCGCACTTGGGCGGAGATGTTGACCGATCACGGCTACCTCACCTCGGCCATTGGCAAGATGCACTTCTACCCGTGGGAAGCCTCCTTTGGCTTCCAACATCGCATTGCCTGCGAGGACAAGGTGTGGGTCAACATCCAAGACGACTACTGGCACTATTTGCAACAGCGCGGCCATCGCAAGTACATGGGCAAGGAGCACGAAGGATACGACGAGCAGCGCGGCGCTTGCGTGTCGCTTTTGCCCTGGGATTGCTACTGGGATTACTTCGTCGGCGAGGAGGCAGCGCGCTTCATCCGCGAGTACGACGACGAGCGGCCTTTCGCCTGCATGGTGGGATTTCCCGGCCCGCACGACCCCTACGACCCCACGCCGGAATTTTTGGCTAAAGTAGATGTCGATAAAATTCCCGATCCCGCACCCGGCGACCCGATCCACCGCGATGTCCGCGAGGGCATCCATCCCCGGCCTCGGCCGGGTGCGCCGATCTGGACTCCAGAGACCGAAGGTCCCTACACCGAGGAGCAGAAGCGCACAGTGCGCGCCCACTATTCGGCTCTGATCTTGCAGATAGACCACGAGGTCGGCCAAATCCTCGCGGCCTTGGAGGAAAGCGGCCGTCTCGACAACACCCTCGTCATCTTCTCCTCAGACCACGGCGACTTAGTCGGGGATCACGGCGTAAACGCCAAAGGCAACTTCTACGAGGGTAGCTGCCACGTGCCCATGCTAGTGCGCCAGCCGGGCGGTGCTACCGGTGCGGTGCGCGACGATTTGGTTTGCCTCACGGACGTTACTGCTACCCTGTTAGCCGCATCTGGTCACGGCGTGCCGGAATATATGGACGCTAGGCCGCTGCCCGGCTTGGGCTTGGCTGGCGATGCGCCGCGCGACATGCTAGTCGGCGGCTTGCAATCTGGCTGGATGGCCTACGACGGGCGGCACAAGCTAGTGAAGTACGGCAACGGCGCGGCCGGGCTTTTCGATTTGCAGGAAGATCCCCAAGAACAGCACAATCTCGCCGAGTCCGCAACGCACGCGGCTGAATACCGCCACTTGGACTCTGCGCTCTGGCGCGAAGTCATGCGCTCCGTGCAGGCTTCACACTCCTACAATTTAGTAGATGCCTCTGAAAGTGGTCCGCTGTGGGCCGATAAGGTGTTCGGTGCGGCGGGGTGGGAGCGGGTTTATCCGCACAGTTCAGTTAAGAGGAGATAGGCGCAGTAGTAGATACGACCTGTTTCTTTTTAGGCTCTGCGACGCATCTAATCCAACGCCGTTGGGAGCAGCGCTTGATTGTAGCCAACGATCAGGCGCGTGCCGCAGCGGAACGCGGGTGCCCGGAGCTTGCCAGAACGTCCCAATAGAAGCTGAAGCAATTCTTCGTCCGAGGGCCGCTGCGACGTCAGGCCGAAGCGGAGGACGCGCTGCCCTTGGGCGACGAATAGTTCGGTCGCGTCCTTGAGCAGGGCGAGGGCTGCCGTGCCTGCGACCGGTTCTTTGGTTGCGCTCTGCACCATGCCGTCGGCAATATCGTTTTGCACAAGAAACTCTTGTGCGCGTTTGCAACTCGTTCAGCCAGGGCGATGGTAGCGCCATTCCAAGGCGTGGGCCATTACTCAGGTTCTCTCAGATGTTGTAGTGCAGCCCGCACTCTTTGTGGTCGTCTGCGTCGTCGGCTTGTTCGTTGAACCACCGCCAGCGACCGTTGCGCTTGGGTTCGTCGGGCCGGATCGGGGTGGAGCAGATGATGCAGCCAAAGCTCGGGTAGCCTTGGCCGTAGAGTGGATGCACTGGCAAGTCGTTTGCCCGCGTAAACTCCATCAGCTCCTCTTCGCTCCAATCGACCAATGGGTTGAGCTTGAGTATTTTGCGCCGGGTGCTGTACTCGTCTATCAAGTCCGCCTTCTTGGCCGTCTGCTGGCGATGCTCGGACTGGTCCCAGCGCTGCCCCGAAATCCAGCAGTCCGCGGTTTGCAACAGCGCGTTGTTGGGCCATTCCTTCCGCACTTGGCAGCAGTGCTCCTGTTTTTCCTTGGAATCGAAAAACAAATACTCGCCATGTCGCGCGACCATCCGCTCGACATCGCCGCGCTTGGGTTGAATGACCTCGAAGTGGCAGCCGTAGCGCGCTTTGACTTCCTCCATAAAGGCATACGTTTCGGGATGGAGCCGGAGGGTGTCGATGGTGGCAAAGCGCAAGTTTAGCCCCATCGCCGTCGCCATGTGGATCATCGCCACGCCGGTGTACTGGAAGCTGGTGTTGAGCACGGCCCGACCGGGAAAGGTCTCGCTGGCCCAGCGCAAAAGATCCTCGGCGGGCATCTGCTCCAAGGCTAGGTCGCGGAGGTATTCTACTAGCTGCTGATCTCGCTCTTCGCTGGACGAGGGCGCTAGGGTCTTTTGGTCTGCGGTCATGGCGGTCATAGACTTTATAATGTAAGGATAAGAGCAGATTGGAAAAATAGATCGCCGAAGTCCGCATCGCGTGCAAGACTGGATGGCAAGCCCGCACCTAGTTTGCCCTTGCCATTGTTTCAATGCCAAGAGAGTTTTTTCAAGGTTGAGTCAACCCATTTTGCGGGGCCTTACCAAGACATGAACGCGCAAAAACTGCTAGAGTCAGCCGACGCGACCGCGACCGCGCGAATTGCTGCCGTCCTGCCCGCTGAGGAGGAGGTGCTCATCCGCGCCTCGACGGATTTGGCTGCCGACGGGCGCTTTGGCCGCCAGTGGCTGGTGGCTACCGAGCATCGCGTCCTCGTCGTGCCCGCTCAGGGCGAGATCGTCGATATCCCACTCGCCGCGCTGGCCGAGGTGCGCACTGACGCGATTGTCGGCGGCGGTCAGTTGGAAATTGAGCGAGTGGATGCGCCGACCTTGTCGCTGAGCTACACCAGTTCGGAGGCCGAAAAGATGTCCGAGGTGGCGCGGGGTTTGGAGCAGTTGCGTCAGGGTCAGCCGTTTGCCGTCAATGGGCACTTGGACCGGACCCGCTGCGAGCGCTGCGACCGGCTCTTGCCGGAGAAAAACGGCATCTGTCCAGCGTGTATCAAAAAACTGGCGACCCTCAAGCGCATCGCCAGCTATCTCGGCCCGTACAAGCTCAAGGCGAGTGTCTTGGCCTTCGCCTCCATTGCCACCACGGCTGCTGAGCTAGCCCCACCGCTGATTACCAAGCGCATCGTCGATGAGGTGTTGGTCCCGGTGGAGGGCTACGCCACGGGCTTTGACGAGCGCATCCATCTCTTGGGTCTGTTCGTCGTGGCCTTGGTCGGCGTCCGCTTCTCGGCGTGGGTCGCCGAATGGGCCCACGGCTGGATTGCGACCTGGCTCGGCGCGCAGCTCACCGCGGATATTCGCTCAAACCTCTATCGCCGCTTAGAAATGCTGTCCTTGCAGTTTTACGACAAGCGCAAGGTCGGCTCCCTCATCTCGCGGGCCACCCGCGACGCCGGCATGTTGCAGGACTTCCTCGTCGATGGCCTGCCCTATATCGTCATCAATGGCCTGATGGTTTTCGGCATCCTCGGGTTTTTGTTTTGGATGAGTTGGTCGTTGAGCCTGTACGTGTTGATACCCGTGCCGCTGATCATGCTGTGGGGGGTGATTTTTTGGCGACGGCTGCGGGGGTTTTTCGTCAAGTGGGGCCAAGTCTGGTCTGGCCTGACCGAGCGCACGGTGGAGACGCTTTCCGGCATCCGCGTGGTCAAGGCGTTTGCCCAAGAGGGCCGGGAAATAGCGGCCTTTGCCAAGCCCAACGGCAGGCTGCGCGAAGTCGCCGAAAAGACCGCGGTAAATCGCGGCGTGTTCTTCGCTACCATCACGTTCTTGACGGGATTGGGCGTCTTGGTCGTCTGGCTGCTCGGTGGGCAGCAAGTCCTCGGCGGCAAGATGACCTTGGGCACGCTGTTGGCCTTTTACTCGTATATGTGGCTGTTTTACGGCCCCTTGGAGTGGTTTGGCCAAGTCAATTCCTGGATGTCGCGGGCCTTTGCCGGAGCTGAGCGCATCTTCGAAGTCATCGACACCCAGCCCGAGGCGTACGAGGATCCGACCGCAAAGCGGGTGCCGCGCATGAAAGGGGGCATTCGCTTTGAGGGTGTCACCTTTGGCTACGACAAGAGCAAGCCCGTGCTGAAGGATTTTGACTTGGACATCCAGCCGGGCGAGATGATCGGCCTGGTGGGCAAGTCCGGGGTCGGCAAGACGACGACCGTCAACCTCATCGCCCGCTTCTACGACGTCGACTACGGGTCCATTGCGATCGACGGGATCGACATCCGCGGCATCGCCCTGCGCGACTTGCGCTCGCAGATCGGCATCGTGCTGCAGGAGCCGGTGCTCTTTTCTGGCACCATTGCCGAGAACATCGGTTACGGTCGGCCCGGTTCCTCCTTTGCGGACATTATGGCGGCCGCGCGCGCGGCCAACGCCCACAACTTCATCATGGCCAAGCCCGACGGCTATGAGACCCAAGTCGGGGAGAAGGGGGCCGGGCTTTCGGGCGGGGAGCGCCAGCGCGTCTCCATTGCCCGCGCCATCCTCCACAACCCGCGCGTACTGATCCTCGACGAAGCTACTGCCTCGGTCGATGTGGAGACCGAGTTGCAGATCCAGGAGGCGATTCAGCGGCTCGTCGAGGGCCGCACCACCGTGGCCATTGCCCACCGGCTTTCGACGTTGCGCAACGCCGACCGGCTGATGGTGCTCGACGATGGCCGCATCGTCGAGTCGGGAACGCACGCAGAGCTTATGGCGAAGCAGGGGACCTTTTACGAGTTGGTCAATTTGCAAAGAGAGGTGGCGGAGATCATCGCCATCAAGGACTAGACTATGTCCACCTTTTTGGAAAATCTGCCGCGCACTGTCGAAGCCAAAGTCGAATCGCGCAAGGGCCGCGAGGAAG
>JAPOYQ010000613.1:8557-11547 GCA_026706505.1 Gemmatimonadota bacterium | reverse complement strand
CAGCAGCACTTATTTTGAAGCGAAAGAAGATAGGAGAGTCAAAGACCGATCTCTATACGAGCATCTTCAAACTTATCGACAACGCCCCTGATCCTCGAAAAGGGGGCGCTCTCGCTATCCCACGAGCATTTCGCGATAGAGTGCTAGACCATCTAGGATGGTTGGCAAACACCTCGCCTCTCTTAACAAAAGAAGAGATCGAGGAACAGTGCGCAAAAGATATAGAGCGTGGCTCTGGCAAGCCGTATCTGGAGTCACTATCGTTAGCTCAAAACTCAATAACCTATTGGGAAGAAGCAGGTCTAATTGAGCGAATAAGCCATAGCGGACAAGACTTAATAACGTTTATTCATAAAACTTGTGGGGAGTTTGCTGCCGCACGCTACCTCGCCACGATTGACGAAACTGAAGTCCGGCAGTTGATAGAAAAGGAGTTCGATAATCCTGACTGGGAGGAAATTCTTGATTTCACCACCCAAACCTCAGTAGCTGAAATGATTGCCGATGTGATGATTGACAGGGCTAATACTGAGGAACTTTCATCGCGTTTTATAGATCGTGCTTTCCATGTCTTAGCCCGTCCCGACATTTGCCTTGCTCCTGCCAACCTGGACGCGTTTTTGGAACGGATGTTTGCGCTGGCTCAAGACGAGGATCGCCAAAAGGCTTACAGAGTAGGTGTCTGTATAGCGGATAACAATATGAGCCACGTGTCCGAAGTTGCCGAGAGATCGGAACGGTTACTTATGGCGCAAGCCGAGTGGTCTAGGCCGATTGGATGGACGATCCTTGTCTGCCATTTCCCTGACAGACTAGACCACTCTGAATTGGAAAATGCGGTTCTTTATTACGCTGAGCACGCTAATGACTATAACTTATTCATTGAGTTCGTTAATGACTATAGATCATTCTTAATAAGCGAACGTCCAGACGAAAAACTTTTTGGACTCTTCCTGATTAATGCTTTAGAAACACTAATGGAAGATTTAACAGTTGCGCGTCAAGACGAATTGCTTACTGCAGTAGGCAAACTACGGGTGTTGCGCTCTCTCGATTCCATAGGTCGTATAGAGCGCTTGCTCCGCCGAATTGATCGCATAGATGCGCTGTCGATGTTCGAGGAGGAGTTCGGAACTTTTGATTGGAACTGGTCGAAATTCGATGCCGGTCGTCGTACGATTTTTCAAGACGTTTTAGCCGGTACATTTGTTGCCGAGTCAACATTGGTTCCACCAAATACCGGCATGAAGCACTTCGGAGCGTTCCTTCAGTTAGCACAGATAATGAAAGTTTCACCAACTGATATGAAAATTTGGGCAGACGTTGATGATTTTTCTCATGTACAAGAACTAATCCGGGTAGCAGCAAGTATTTTCGAACTTTCGCTAGAGCGACTAGCAGCGGAGGTACAATATTTCTATGAAGATACTGGTGATCAGAAGAGATTCAAAGAATGGTTCTATGTTTCTGATATGATTCCGTCTGTAGATGCCGCTGAGATCAATTGGGAGCACGCCAAACAGGTCGAGTTCGACAACACGGTTCTCGAAAAGTTGGTGCATCACCCATCACTGTGGTTGAAAGTTCTTGCAGCTTGTGTTCTGGATGTCCGTATGAGCGAGCCCGAACGCTTTAAAGCCTGCGGGCGTATGTTGCAAAATGGTCAAAATAAGACACTCCATATAGCGGCGAAAATGACCGAAAAGCTTCCTGGCTATGAAGGACACGAGTTGATTTTGGCAAGGCTAAGAGAGCTGAGAGAGCCGATGACGCCCGGAGTCCATTACCTATTTGAGCAACTCGCCGAAGATGAATTTCCAGTCGAGCACTCACATAGTGATGTATTGGAGTTGGGTCTTATGTCGTCATCCGCGAAGGTGGCTGAATCCGCTGCAAAATGGTGCGGCGCTAGTGCGAATGGATCCGAGGCGTGGCTGCGGCGACTTCTCCGTCAGGCATTTGACTACTGGACTATAAATGAGCAACCCTATCCAGAGAATGGTGGAATTGTGCCCGATAGTCCAAGAAAAGAGCTCTATTGCGTATTGCGAGCTATCGACAATTTCAAATTCAATGAGCTTGCTGAGCTTGCTATGGACAGAAGGAGTGATGTATCGGGACTTGCCATGCAGGATCTGTTCAATCTCGTTTCCGGATCGGATAATGACCGGAACCAATTGGTGGGCGAGCTCTGTGAAAAGCGTTTCTCGATAGCTCTTTGCGCCAAATTCCTTGATGTCAGTATCCCGTACTCTCAGAATAATCTGACAGCACTATGCTCACTTCTAGAAGACGTCAATCCAGGTTATCGACGCGTTGCAATCCGAGTATTGTCCCATCCAAACATGGACCGGGTGGAGGCTATGAGACTGGCAACCCAAATGAAAGACGATGCTGACGGCACCGTTCGCGATGCTGCATATAAATGCCTTGATACTTTACGAGCAGATCCACTCGCAGCGACAGAGTGAAGCTTACGCAAGCTCTGGCATAGCTTCTGCTTCAATCTCCGCTCTCTCTACCTCGTACCCTGCCGATTTCACATCTGCGATGGCTGAACGAATGGCCGCTTCGAGGGAGTTGCCCTCTCTGTGAAAATCAATCGAGAAGACACCGTTGCAGACCCCTGGCGTTCCATCGTCGCAACCGGCCTCAAACAATTCGTCCGCAATGTCTTCGGTCAGCTCGTATTGTCCTTTGAGAATCAAGGCAAACTCGTATTTGGCCATTGGGCTTACCCTTCCGATTTATGGCCTACAAAAGGTGATGAGGGCAACGATCAACAGCTCGACGGATGTCTTTGGCATGGTCTTCAGGATTCTTTGGTGTTGAATATACAGCTCTCGCACAGCCCGTTCGATCCCTAAGCGCACAGTACAAGCGCCCCCAAGTATGGGCCCGTGGTCCGGCTCTCCGAACTGTCCAGCCATGATCTAGTGCGTACTCAATGGCTGCACGAATATGCTTATTGGGATGCTCTGGCACTGGAC
>JAPOYQ010000613.1:0-8539 GCA_026706505.1 Gemmatimonadota bacterium | reverse complement strand
TCCAAATCTGTTTTGCGCTAGTTTTGCATAACGTTTTAGAGTACATGTCGTGAAAATCTTGTCAAGGCGATATATAAAATGAAACGCAATTACCGCCTCCGAATCCTCGCCTATCTGACGATTACCTTCTGGGCGATTATTTTCCTGCAGGCACCCATTCCGCAAGACCCCGCCTATCACCAGTTCGCCGATCAGCGCACTCTGTTGGGCATCCCCCATTGCCTGAACGTGATTTCTAACCTGCCCCTTTTGTTGGTGGGGCTGTGGGGATTCAGCGTCGTGTTCCGCCTCGCCACGGATCCCGCGCAGCAGGCGTTTGTGCGCCCGGTCGATTCGCTGGCGTATCAGATCCTCTTCCTCGCGGTGGCGCTGGTTGGCCTTGGCTCTACTTACTACCACTTGGCTCCCAGCAACGGAACACTCCTGTGGGATCGCCTGCCGATGAGCGTCGCCTTTATGGCGTTTCTCGCTACTGCGATCACCGAGCGCTTGGACCGGCGCGCTGGCATCATCACCTTGCTGCCTCTGATTGCCTTCGGCGTTTTCAGCGTGTTATACTGGCACTATACCGAGCAGGCCGGGGCCGGAGACCTCCGTTATTACATCGTCGCCCAAGCCTATCCGATTCTGTTCGTGCCCCTCATGGTGCGCCTGCTGCCGTCGCCGTACACGCGCGGGTCTGACTTCTACATCGCTGGCCTGTTTTATCTGCTCGCGAAAGCCGCCGAGGTGTTTGACCAAGCCCTCTACGGGGTCGGGGGAGTCATCAGCGGTCATACATGCAAGCATTTGTTCGCTGCCTTGGGAGCCTATTGGGTGTTGAGGATGATCCGGCTGCGGGGGCTGAACTGATTGGTTAGTTTATCAAGGATACTATGGAAACCATTCGCCCCATCCGCGAGTCGGAACTCGACGAACTCATCGACCTGCTCTGCGCTGTGCACAACCCCGAGGGCCACGAGCGCTACCGAGGGTACATGGAAGGCGATCCGACTTGGTGCCCGTCGCAGACGCCGGTCATCGTCGTCGAAGGCCGCATTGTATCGACGCTGCGCATCTGGGACCGCTGGGTCCACCTCGGTGCCACGCCCGTCCGCATGGGCGGCATCGGCGGCGTCACCACGCATCCCGACTACCGGGGGCGCGGCATAGCGACGCGGCTCATGGAGCATGCAGCCGAGTACATGCGCGACGATGGCTACGACTTAGGTCTGCTATTCACGATGATCGCGGCGAGTTTTTACCGGCGTCTTGGCTGGAGCTGTGTGCCGCTCATGGGATTTCACGCTAGGCTGGGCCGTCCTCCGCAGCCGGGGCGGTCCGCGCTTGAGGTGCTGCCGTTTGACGAGGGCCGCGACTTGGAGGAGATGGTAGCGCTCTATCAGCGCCACAACGCTGGTCGCAGCGGTAGTCTGTTGCGTCCGCGTTCGTACTGGGACTACGCTCCCTCCCGCGTGCGGGGCGTGCTGCCTACCGCCGTCGTCCGTGGCCCGTCGGGACCCAGCGGGTACATCAACTGGGAGAGTGACGACGACGGTGCCGAGGTGTATGAAGTTGCTTACGAGAGCGGACCGGACCTCGATGCCCTCGTGCAGTACCTGCTCGACGAGTGCGCGGAGGCTGGGGTGACTCAGGTCCACGGCGAGATCCCCCACAGCCATCCCTTTGTCGACGCCCTAGTCGCTACTGCTGACGCCGATCTGGGGATCACGGGCGACAGTTCGATGATGGCCCTGCCCTTCGACCTCGGTGCGCTGATCGCCAAGGCCGTCCCCGAAGCGGCGAAATCGGTCCGCAAACTGCCGGTCGATCTGATGTGCCGGCTCCTGTTTGGCGAGTCCTCTGGCCGCGATGTAGAACCCATCCTCCGCGCCCGAGGGATCTCGCTGGAGTCCGGAGAAGCTCGCCAACTTGAGGAGTGGTTCCCCCGCCGCGAGATCATCTTCTGGGCGCCCGACCACTTCTGATGACCGCGCGATCGTCCAGTTCTCCGAAGCAGGCTCCGATCCGGGTCATCCGCCGCGAGCGGCCCCGGCTGCTGCGGCCCCTCGACGATCCCCACTTTGGGTGTTGCGGATGATCCGGCTGCGGCGGCTGAGTTGATTGGTTAATTTATCGGGATACTATGGATACCATTCGCCCCATCTGCGAGTCGGAACTCGACGAATTCGGCTACCGAGGCTACATCGAAGGTGATTCGACTTGGTGCCCGTCGCAGACGCCGGTCGTCGTCGTCGAAGGCCGCATTGTATCGATGCTGCGCATCCGGGACCGCTGGGTCCATCTCGGCTCCACACCCGTCCGCATGGGCGGCATCGGCGACGTTACCACACATCCCGACTACCGGGGTCGCGGTATAGCTACGCGGCTCATGGAACATGCGGCCGAGTACATGCGCGACGATGGCTATGACCTAGGTCTGCTGTTCACGGAAATCCCGGCGCGCTTCTACCGGCGTCTTGGCTGGAGTTGTGTACCGCTCATGGGATTTCACGCTAGGCTGAGCCGTCCTCGGCAGCCGGGACGGTCTGCACTTGAGGTGCTGCCGTTTGACGAGAGCCGCGACTTGGAGGAGGCGGTAGCGCTTTATCAGCGCTATAACGCCGGTCGCAGCGGCAGCCTGTTGCGGCCGCGTCCGTACTGGGACTACGCCCGCTCTCGCGAGCGGGGCGTGCTGCCCAACGCTGTTGTTCGTGGCTCGGCGGGACTTAGCGGATATATCAACTGGGAGAGCGACGACGACGAAGCCGAGGTGTGTGAAGTTGCCTACGAGAGCGGCTCGGCCCTCGATGCCCTCGTGCAGTACCTGCTCGACGAGTGCGCGGCGGCTGGAGTGACGCAGATCCACGGCGAGATTCCCCACAGCCACCCCTTTGTCGATGCCCTAGTCGCTGCCGCTGACGCCGATCTGGGGCTCACGGGCAACAGCTCGATGATGGCCCTGCCTTTCGACCTCGGCGCGCTGATTGCCAAGGCCGTGCCCGAAGCGGCGGGGTTGGCACGTAGGCTGCCGGTTGATCTGATGTGTCGGCTCCTGTTTGGCGAATCCTCTGGCCGCGACATAGAACCCGTCCTCCGCGCTCGTGGGATCTCGCTGGAGGCTGGGGAAACTCGCCAACTTGAGGAATGGTTTCCACGCCGCGAGGTCATCTTCTGGGGGCCCGACCACTTCTGATGCCCGTGCGATCGTCTAGCTCTCCGAAGCAGGCTCCGATCCGGGTCATCCGCCACGAGCGGCCCCGGCTGCTGAGGCCCTACGACGATCCCGACTTCCGCTTTGAGCCGCCGACCGATCCTGTGCGTCGGCGCATCCTCGCCAATCTCCTAGACGACTGTGAGCTGTATGCTGGACAGCGGCCGTGGCCGCGGATTCCGCGACGGCCGGACAGTCCTCACCCGTACCATCAGCTTTATCTGACCTTCTACACGGCCATGCAGGCCACTGCCTTGATCGAGAACTACGCCTTTGCTTGGCGATTGACCGGCGACCGGCGCTGGCTCGACCGGACCCGCGCTTGGCTGCAGGCGGCTGCTGGTTGGGACCACGACGACCGGGTGGAGGAACACTTCTACACGGCCAATCGCTACATGCAGGCTTTTGCCTTGACTCTCGACCTGCTGGACGGAGAGTTGACGGCCAACGAGAAGCGTCAGGTCCGCGTCTGTCTCGTGCGGCAGTTGGAGCGCTGGTGGCCGGATGTGGAGGAGCAACGCCACGGGGAGGAGGGTGGGCACCACGCCGTCGTGGACAATGGGCACTTTGGCGTGGCCGCTCTGCACCTGCTAGGCGAACACCCCAAGGCGGAGGTATGGGTACAGGCGGTCATCGATCGCTTCCGCGCCGCCATCATGCCCCACGGCTGCGGCCCCGCTGGCGAGCCGGTGGATGGGCCTTCCTTCTGGCCCTGGGAGAACCTCTGGCTCCTGCAGTTTGCCGACGCGCTGCACAATGTCACTGGCATTGATCTCGGCCGCGAGGTTCCGGCCCGGCTGCGGCGGCCGCTGACTTGGTTCCGCGCCCATTGGGCAGCGCCGCGCAAGATTCCCGACCAGCTCTACTATCCCGCCAACGCCAACGTGCTCGGCACCCAGCTCAACGCTTGCTCTCCCGCGCTCCTGCGGCTGGCCCAAGAGGCTGGCGACGAGATGCTGCGCGACGCCGCCCTCGCCGATCCGCGCCTAGGCCGGATCTACCGCTTCGGTGGTGGCGTCAAAGGCTCGACCGCGGAGTGCATGATCTCCTACGGGCCCTACGCGTACTGCTTTTACGACCCCGACTTCCGGGCGGCCAAGCAACGCCGGCCGGCTCCGTTGGCACGTCGTTTTGCGGCGCGCGGCGACCGCTCTGCCGTGATGCGCAGCGGTCACGGACCTGACGCGGCGGTCCTCTGGGTCAGTGGGTACGACGGCGATGTGGCCCACGGCTTTATGAACTTGCACGTGCAGTGGGCGGGGTATCCCGTGCTGCGCGCAATCAGTGCAGCCGAGGCTCAGCCGGTGAGTTGCGGTAGCTTGCCCTGCGTGGGCGGCCAGAACGAGATCGTCGCCGTACCGGGCGGTTTGGAGAGCACGCAGGATTGGCAGCGGTTGCGCGTCTCCGCTCGGCGCACCGAGCAGGAATACTGGCTGTTGACCGGGGAGCACCCGGTTGGTCTCGTGGTGTTGCGTCGCCGACCTCGCGGTCTCCGGCTCGTCGATGGCATCGTCCGGCTGAGTGGGGGCGACGCCTTGCAGTACGAGGCCCGGCCTTGGTTTTGTCCTAATGGGGGACGCCTGCGCTTGCGCTTCCGATTGCGGGGGCGCGTGGACGGTCCTCGGGTGTTGTTTAACACGGGGAACGGCGTCGGTGGGATCGGTGGGACGAGGGTCAACACCTTTGCCCTCGTCGTCGAAGAGGACGGCAAGTTGCGTTTTAGCGTGCAGAGTCAGAACGGCCACGAGGTGACCGTGTGTGCACCGAGTAGAGTGGACGCTGGAGTTTGGCATGAGGTTGAGATCGGATGGGGAGGCTTCAATCGACGCGCGGGTAGGCCGTGGATGGAGATTGCTGTCGATGGCAAGGCTCGGCGCATCGACGATCCGGCTACCTTCGGCGAGGTGGGCCGCGACTCTCAGGGACTCGCCTCGCGGCAGGACCCGCGCACCTTCTACGTGTGGCCTCACTCCACCCTCGCCTTCGGCGGTGCCGTGCAGACGCCCGGCGTCTCCGCGGACTGCGATATTGCTCTCATTGACCTCCGCTGTCCGGGCCGTCGGCGGCTGACCGTGGATCCTGCTAGGGGCTTGGGAGCGGAGACGGGTGGTGGCGAGTTGGCCTATAAGCTGAATCCGGTGGACCTGCGAGGTCTGAGCAGGACCTGCGCCCGTCTTGGTGCTGGACCGCGTGTAGTAGAAGTGATGACGGCGTTCGGAAAGGATCTTCGACTGCGGACCGAAGAGGTGCCCTTTGCGCCTTCTGGATTGGCTGCCGGTAGCCTCGTCAGCTTTCTACCGGGTGCCGCCGAGGCGTCAACGCGTATAGTGGCGGGCGCGGATGACGATGTTCTCGTCCTCGCCTTTTGCAGCCGCTCGGCGAAGGCGCGGGTCGCGCAGGAGGGCGACCGGTTCTGGCTGCGCGCTGGCGATCGGGAGCTTTCCTTCGACGTGGTCCGGCGGGGCGGTGCCATCCTGCGCCCCGCGTAGCTGTTATTCCGCTAATGCGTCAAACGCAGCATTTTCGAATCGCCAGACCGAAATTCGAAGGACAGTGGAACAAGCTCAACGCGTGTTGACATTCGCAGTGCCTGAATGGTGTTATCCAAATGCGCAGAAGGGTTACCATCCATGTCAAGCAATGGAAATACGCGAACCTCTCGACCTACGCGAAGCAATTCCCGCAGGAAGGAGAGGTGGGTTGCTGCGTCGAATTCGGCAGAGTAGAGAAATAGTAGATGAGAACAAAGTACAAGATCGAAGGATTCCGATTGGAAAGGCAATTCTGGTAGGCAGGCAGATACGTAGCGACCGCTCCGAGTAGTTGCCTGAAAATCGGCAATGAAGGATGTGAGAACGTCGCGCCGACGTTGGACGACATCTTCCGGGCTGCCGTAGTAATCCCACTTGAACCTGTCCCGCGCCTTCTGCATTCCCGCGAGCATCTGTGCCGCTGTGAGATCGAAGTCGGCTAGAAAATCTCTGGCGGGAAACCTATACATGGGGTCAGCGGCGACGACGTATCGTCCATTGCTACTCCATTCCGCAGCGAACGACGACGGTCCACCCCCGCAGTCCAATATGCGCGCAGATGGCGGAACGTCAGATAACGCGAAGAACGCCTCGTATTCGGCTGCGCTACGGCCCCATGGAGGGACGGCTCCGTCAAAATCAAAGTCGTTTGACATCTGTCAGGGACGTGGTGGCGAGTCCCTGGCTCACCTGATTGCGGCATCCGCCATGCGCAGAATCACTATTTCTACTTCGCGTACCGCCGACTCGACTTTGATGCCGTACTCTTCTTCTAAAGCTCGCCGTGTCTGATCAAAAGTCTCAACCGGCAATACAAAGTCATATTTCCCTGCCAAGTGTGTTTCGTTGAAAAGTATGCATTTCATCAATCCCTCAAGGTAATCGGTAAGCTGATCTATCGTGATATTGGAGCCGGTAAACTGATCTTTGGACGCGTCCATGGACGAGCCGCCACCCAAGTCAGACATATCCGTCAATTGAGGGTTAGAACAGGTTAGCATCCATCCTTCCCGTTGTTCCACAACACGACAAATCGCGATGCCAAACATATCGCACAGCACGTCTACCGCTCTTTCTCTTGTCGCCTTTGCTTGCAGGGGATGGAGAGAACGAAACTCAACGTCCAACAGCTCTTCTGGCTCTTCCCCTTCAATCCGCATCCGGGAGAGGGGACGATCCAATAGCGAGCGAATCACATCGACCACTCGATACCCGTAAAATTCTGCCTCGAATTGCTTGTCGCCAATACCCAAAGTGGCCCCTCTGCGATCGGACGTATTTCGATCAATTTTTAGAAAAAACAGGGTGTCTGGAGTGACCGCCGGCACGGTTTCTGAAGAGGTGGTTGGTTCGGCTACTTTGGGCACGTTGTCCGTCTGGAGAAACTCCTCTAATAATTCCGCAGTAAAAAAAGCTGGATCCCCCTGCCAACGAAGTAGACCTTGTGAGTCTATGAGAAAGGTATGAGGGATACTTTGTATGCCATAGGCATCGAACATTGCACCCTCTCGATCTGTGGCGACCCCGCCCTTTATCGGCCTTTTTTCCAAGAAGCGTTCTATGATGTGGGGCTCTTCACGGGTCAACGAGACAAAAAGGGTATCCTTACTGCCATACGTGGCGACGAGTTCATTGAGATGGGGAATGGCTGCGATACACGGTCCACAATGAGTGCCCCAGAACTCAAGGATTACATTCTTGCCAGAAAATCCATTTTCCTCTTCTGGCTTACCACTAATCCATTCACTGACCTCGATTGCGGGGGCCGGTTGGTCAATTGCGGGGTAACCCATTCTGAATCCTTTTCTTTTTCGCTGCTTTCAGTTAACTGCTTATATCCGAGTGATTAATTCGGATAACGAGTAGAGAAATCTGTCAAGGGCGCGGCGTGGCCCGTACCTCGACTTGGGTCCCGTCGCGCGCCAGCGTCGTCACTCGCAGCACGCCTGGCCGCACGACCTCCGCCGCTAGCTCTCGTCCATCCACTACCACGCGGGGGTCGCGGCACCAAGCCGCTGGCACGTTGGCCTCCAGCGTCAGGGTGCGGTACGGCACCTGCTCGGGCAACTCCGAAAGCCCAATGCGAAAGCGCTGCGCTTCGGCCTCATCGTCCACGGTTTCGATCTGGGCGTGACGCCGCATCAGATGATAGCTGAGTGCTTCCTCGGGCACTGCGCACCAGACTGCATCGCCTCCCTCGGACAGCACCGTCTCAAAGCGCTGACGTAGCTGGGCCTCGGAGCAATCCTTGTTGGGATGCACGGCTGTTTCTAGCGGGCAGTGGCAGTAGTCGATGAGCCAGCCCTGCACGGCTTGGGCTTGGCGGATGTTGCGGTACGGGTCGTAGGCGCTGTAGAACGGCTCGTAGTAGTGGTCGTGCAGGGCCGTGCGGTTGATCCAGAACAGTTCGTCCTCGGGCAGATTGAGTGCGTCCGTCAGGCTCATGGCACCTAAGTAGCCGTAGCGGCGGCAGGCTTCGAGGACGTGGTCGGCCATGTTGGTGTTGTTGCCGGGTGAACAGTAGAGGATTATCGGTTCGCCGAGGGCTTCCTCCAGCACTTGCTTGGCGTGGCCGATTTCTTGGTCCACCATTTCCGGCGTGATGATTTCGTGGGTCCACGAGTGGTTGCCCACGCCCCAGCCGCGGGCGAGCAGGTCGCGCAACTCGGCCGCGTTCATGTGGCGGTAGCCGTTGTAGCTGGAGTTGCCGGCTTTGCGAATCTCGCCCATCTGGCCGACGAGCAGTTCCACATGGCCGGGGATGGCGTACTCCTCGTGCATGGGGATGGCGAAGCGGTACAGGTCGGCTAGGGCC
>JAPOYQ010000370.1 GCA_026706505.1 Gemmatimonadota bacterium | reverse complement strand
GATCCACTGCACCCCAACATCGCCGGTCTGCGAGTTGACAATCTGGTCAATGCCGTCGATATCCTGCCCACCCTGCTGGCCCGGCTCAATTGGCAAATTGCTCCAGCCGTGCAGGGGCAGGAGCGCTGGTCTTTGCTCGCGTCCGACGCGCCAGACGAGGCCTCCGAAAGCATTTATACAGAGGGGACCTTCATGGCCAACCGGCCTTTCAGCACCTTGATCCAAACCTACCGAGAAGGAGAGTGGAAGCTGCTGCTCGATCGCCTGCGGGATACCAAGGAACTCTACCATCTAAAAGAAGACCCAGGCGAACTTCACGACCGCTTTGCCGAGCAGCCGGAAATCGCCGCCCAACTCTACGGCAAAATCCGCCAGTACTACAACGACAACTTGCAGCTCTTTGAGCGGCAACAACAGTCGCAAATGCAGTTGACAGAGCAAAAATTGCAGGAGTTGCGAGCCTTGGGTTACATTACAGGACGAGCCGGGTCGCAAAGGCCGGCGAAAGAGTTTTTCCCCATGAAGCCGGTCCGCCTGGAAAAATTCGGCCCCTTTGGGGACGAGGAGGATCTGGGCAGGTTTTCCCATGCGATCGATTTCTTTCGCGGCCAAGTCACCTGGGGCCAAATCATTGGCGGGTACAGCGACAGGGTGGGCCAGCGGGATTCGGCCGGGGTCTGGTTTGATCGGCGGGCGACTTTTCTCATGCCCAACCAGCCCGTTGGGCAACGGGTAGTCGTCGAGCTGACCATTGATCCTGTGGGAGGGGATGACAATCCGACCCAGATCGAAGTTAAATTCAATGACAAACCCAGCGGAGCTTGGGCGCTCAATGGGGTCGGGCCCTATCGGTTCGAAGCGGCGCTGCCCGCCTTTTTGCAGCAGAGTGCTTTCTTTTATTTGACCATTGAGGCCGACAGCCGCTTTGTCATCCGCAAAGCAACATCGGTTCGCAACGATATATACGGAGCCATGCGGATTCGCAGATTGTATCTGGAGGGATAATTTAAATTCGTGGATCTCGTGAGCGAACTCTGGTACTCCATGGCCTTCACTGGCAAGGCCGTGGTGGTGATTTTGGCCGGTCTGTCCATTTATTCCTATGCGGTCATGGTGGACCGCGGCCTGACTTTGCGCTGGACCCGGCAGCGTTCGGCCGCCTTTGCCCGTGAAATTGAGGAGGGCGGCCTGATGCTGGGGGAAGTCAATGCTGTGCAGGAATGCGCCCGTCGCGCCGAGCAAGACGGACACTGTTCCCTCGCTGTGGTGGTCTCAGCCGCTCTGGCGGAATACGAGCTATTGGCGGAGGAAGGACAGTCCCATGTGGTAGTGCTGGAGGCCGTGGATGATGCGCTCGGCCGCTCGCTGGACAGCGTAGTCGCCAATCTGCGGGTTCGGCTCTCCGGCATGGGCACCATTGTCGGGGTCGCGCCCTTCTTGGGGCTTTTTGGCACCGTGACTGGGTTGATTGCCGCTTTTCGCGGCATTGCCACCACAGGCGGCGGGGGCCTAGCCGAGGTCTCGGGCGGGATCTCCGAAGCCCTAGTCACCACGGTCATCGGCCTGTTTGTCGCCATGCCCGCGCTGTGGGCGTACAACTTTTTTACCAACCGCATTGAGGCGATGTCTCTCGGGCTGGAAAACAACGCAGCCCGCATCGTCGGCCACGTGGTGCGCCGCGCGCTCAAGGCCAATCGCGTCCCCTAGCAAGTATCATGGCCAGACGCAGCAAGCGCCGAACTCGCCACGCCGAAGTGCGGCGCAGCCCCATGCCCGATATCACGCCCATCGTCAATGTGGCGCTGGTGCTATTGATCGTCTTCATGGTGGTCATGCCGCTCATTCAAGAGGGCATCTTGGTAGAGACGCCCGAAGCCCGCAATGCCCAAGAGATCGTCGAGCAACTCGGCGCAGAGAGTTTGATTCTCTCCATTCAGGAAGACGGTTCCCTGTACATCAATTTGCACCAAGTGGCGCGGGCCGACCTCAAACGCGAACTGGCCAGGGCCTACCACGGCAAAGAGGGCGAGCCCATCATCGTCAAGGGCTCCAAGAATCTACCCTATCGCGAAATACTCGACTTGATGGAAATCTGTCAGGAAATCGGAGCACCAGGGGTGGATTTAATGGTCAAAAAACCGTAACATGGCGCGACGGCACAGAAGGAAATTCGCCCAAGTAGAATCGTCCATGAACGCGACCCCACTGGCGGACGTATCCCTTTCTCTGCTGCTGGGCTTCTTGGTGATCACCCCGATTATTCTGCAAACCTTGGCAACCCAATTGCCCCAAGCGGGCGGAGTCGCTTCGGGGCAAGTCCGCCAAGATCCGAGGGTCGTTCTCACGGCCGAGAGCGAAATTCTGATTAACGACGAAAAGGTGAGCGAGGAAGAACTGCCAGCTAGGCTGAAGGAACTCTTTCCGCCTGAAGCCGATGTGGAGCATCGGGTCGTGTTTACGGGATCGGGGGAAGTCCCGTACCGAGATGTGATCGACGTACTCGATTTGCTCAAGGAAAACGGCGTCGAAACCATCGGCATCCGTTGAAGCCCAACCCGCAGCTAGCGCAACAACACCATCCGCCGCACCAAGACCCCACCCGGCGTCGCCAAGCGCGCGATATAGACTCCGCTCGCCAAATCGGCTCTGTCAAACCGCACCGCGTGGCTTCCGGCGTCCAGCGCCTCGTTGACCACGACGTCCACCCGCTGCCCTAAGATATCAAAAACCTCCAACCGCACTGCCATGCGTTCGGGGAGCACAAATCGGAGCTGGACCGTCGGGTTAAAGGGATTCGGATAGGGCGGATACAGGACGGGCTGACCGGGCAGCGCCCCTTGTGAACTCGACTCAGCCTCCACTGCGGTGGCTGGGGGACGAGACACCCCCGGTCCTTGGAAATCAATCCAATTGATATTGAACAAGCCGTCGGCACCCGGATTGCGCAGGAAGATGAAAAACAACTCGCGGGTACCACCCGGGTCCGCAATAGGTGCCGCTAGGTCCGTGTAAACTTGCCAGTCGCCCGTACTGCCCACGCGCACCGCGCTAATCGGCGGCCCCTTCAGCGAGTCAACGCGAACTTCAATGCGCCCCCCTAGCCCAGCCGAAGCCACCCGATAGTTGAGCGACTCAATGCCCGCCAGATTCATGGGCGCAAAGGAAATCCAGTCGCCGTGGGCGATAAAGCCGATATTCTGCCCGCCGCCGGCCTCGTCTCCGGTCGTTTCTAACAGTACTCCACTCTGACGCGTATAGTGCTCGGCTTGCTTGCGCTTGGGTTGCAGAATGTGACCCGCCCTACCAGTCAAAGGAGCCACCGACTCCGTGCCTAGGTCTGTATAGCGCGCTTCGATCGTATAAAACAAATCGTCGCCATCGCCGCCGTGCCCCGCCTCGGTCTGGAAGCTACCGCTGCAAGTGCCGTATTCCTCAAGGGGATGACTGTGCTCGTCGTGGCCGATAAACGCTTGCAATACCACCCGAGCGCAGTCGGCGGTCCCGTCTTCTGGATCAAAGGCCCGGACTTCAAAATCGACGACTTCTCCCCAGCTAAAAAACCCGCCGTCCGGGGGCCGCACGATCTCCACTTGGGGGACGGTATTGCCCACCGATATAGGCACTTGCGCCACACCTTGGTTGCCCTCGGCGTCGGAGACCGTCAGTTGGGCAACATAGTCGCCGCTTACCTCGTAGGTGAAGACGACCTCTAACCCCGTCGCGTCAATCTCGCCATCACCGGTAAAATCCCAAGCAAAGTCTAGCACCGACCCCAGATCGGGATCAAAGGAATCGCGCCCCGAGAAATGCACTTCCAACGGTGCAGCACCATTGGTGGGCGCGGCTTCAATCCAGGGCACCGGAGCACGCGTACCCCGCACGTAGTCAATCCGCACCACGCGGGCGTCGTCGTTGTCGCCCCAAAAGCCGCTGCCCCATTCCAACACGTACAGCGAGCCGTCGGGACCGAACTGCATGGAGATGGGCCGGATGAATTCCATACTGTCCAAAAAGGGATTGATCTTGAGGATGTGCCCGTCCTCGTCCAACTTGACCTCTTTAATCCAATTGCTGGCCCACTCGTACATAAAGAGCGTGCCGTCGTAATAAGCCGGCAGCTTCTTGCTGCCCGCCGCGGCATCGTAGTAATACACCGGGCCAGCCAGCGCCGTGCGGCCGCTGTCAGCGGTGATTTCGGAAAACTCGGACGAGGTTCCATACGGATACCAGACCCACGCCGCCTGCGCCGGAGGCAGCGATTGCAGTCCCGTGTTGTTGGGCGATAGGTTCCTCGGTGCCCCGCAATCAAAGGGCATCCCGGAGCTTTCGGTAGCAAAATCGTAGTCAACGTAGGGCTGGTTGTCGCCAATGCAGTAGGGCCAGCCAAAATTACCCGCTGCCCGTGCCTGATTCCACTCGTCTAGACCAATCGGCCCCCGCTGTGGGTCGGCCTGGCGGGCGTCGGGGCCGACATCGCCCCAGTAGAGCCAGCCGCTCTTGCGGTTGATCGACAACCGGAAAGGGTTGCGCACGCCCATGATGTAAATCTCGGGCCGGCCTTCCTCGGCCTCGGCGAACAAATTCCCCGGAGGAATGCTGTAACTACCATCGTCTTGGGGTTTGATGCGCAGGATTTTGCCGCGCAGGTCGGCGCTGTTGGCCGATGTGCGCTGGGCGTCCCAATCGCGCCGGTCCGGCCGCTCGTCCAGCGGACTGAACCCGTCCGAATCAAAGGGATTGGTATTATCGCCAACACCGATATACAGGTTACCATCCGGGCCAAACGCCAGCGCTCCACCCGAGTGGCAGCACGCGCGCCACTGGGTGGGAATCTCCAGCAACACGACTTCGGAATCCAAAACCAGTTCATCGCCCGCTAACTCAAAGCGGGATACATGCTGCTTAGCCTCTTCGCCGTGCGGCGAGTAAAACAAGTAGAGCCAATTATTGCGGACAAAGTCTGGATCTAGGGCGATGCCCAACAGGCCGTCCTCAAAGTCAGTCGAAACCGCCAACTGTCCGGCCAAGCGGGTCAATCCTAGATCGGGCCGATATACGTTCAACTCGCCCTTGCGCTCGATGAAAAACACGCGCCCGTCGGGGGCCACGGCCAAGTCAATGGGATTTTCAGCCTCGCTGTCGAGGACGACCTTTGCAAAATTGGTATCCAACGTAGCCCCGCAATCGGCCGCAGTTACTCCTGTGGCGTACTCGATCCCGCCAAGGATATGCTGCATGAACAGAGGCTCGCCGTAGCTTTCGCGGGTGTGGCCGCCGCCGGTGTACCAAGAGCGGCCACCGTCGTAGTCGTGGCACCAAGCGATGGGATGGTCAAAACCGTGGTTGCCGCCGTTGTAACTGCCCTCGTCCACGGTGGCCAAGACGTGAACTCGTCCACGGGGATTGCGGCGGTAATTGTACCACTCGTCGCGGCGCCGCTAGCGAGCGTAGAAACGGCGGGTGGCCGGATGGGCTCGGTGGGCCACCGGGATCTGGGCCTGTTGAATAGCCGGATGGCTGTCGAAATAAGCCCCCACCAAGTCGCCGTACCAAGCCCAGTCGTACTCGGTATCGGCCGCAGAGTGGATACCCACAAAACCACCGCCGCCGCGAATGTAGCGCTCGAAGGCCCGCTCTTGCTCAGCGGCCAGGACATCGCCGGTCGTATTGAGAAAAATTACCGCCCGATAAGGTGCCAAGCCCTCGTCGGTAAAACGCCCCGCGTCCTCAGTGGCCTCGACGGCGAAACCGTTTTTCCGCCCCAAGGTCTGGATAGCGGCAATGCCGTCGGGAATGGAATCGTGGCGGAAACCAGCGGTTTTGGTAAAGACCAAGACGGTTACATGCTGGTCGTCAAAGGATTCCGCAAGAACTTGGGGAAGTCCTACAAATAACAGCGCAAAAATCCAACGCGTAATTTTCAAAACATCCGAATCCTATTCCCGGTCATACCTGTAAACCCATCGACGACCATCCAGAATCCCCCAGCGACGAACTGCCCTAACACCATGCCGAGAAAAAACCACCGCGTCGCCTTGTACCCATTCGGTCCAGTATACTTCAACACGAGTGCCTTGACCAGCCACGCGAGGAAGATGCTAAACCAGACGCTGTTGAGGATCCAAGTGCCGCTGGCCAAATAACCTAGCGGATGAAAGGGCCACCACAAAAGGTGGTGTCGCGCCCAGATCAACAGCGCCATAATCGCCGCGCCGACTCCGTTCCACAGCCAGCCATCCCAATTGGGGCCGGTCGGATTGAGCGCAAAGTTTTGCGCCACGCGAAACGGCTCCTTGGCAAACCACGCCCACGAGCCGTGGTAGTTGTTCGCACCGTAGTGGTAACTCAGCACTAGGATCGTGCAAACCCCACCCGCAAGGCCAATGGCCATGGCCAGCCCGATCATCGCGAGGATGCGGCGCTTGTAGCGGCTCAAGCCGTGCAACATGCGAATGCCATTGGCGCAGGGGGCCATCATAAACACCAGCAGATCGCCGGCCCAAGCGAGTGTCATGCCCGTGGCCAGTACCCCGGCCACTCCAAGGGACGAGGAGCCGACGCTGGAGATGAGAAAGCCGCAGCCCGACATGCCCTGTACGGCCGCGGCCAAACCAGCCTCGACGATCATCCGCGTCAGGGCCAAAAAGATGACAAACGCCCCGAACAGATAGACGAAGACCGCCCACAGCGGCAGACCAGAACGCCACAGCCACAGCGACATGACCGCGAGGCCCAGCGCGACGCCGAGGATGGCCGTGCGATACGACATCAGTTCCTCGCCATCGGACCGTCCCTCCCGCCGCCAGAGATGCTGCAAAACGCGCCACATGTGGACGCGCGCCGTCCACAGCCCCAAAATCACCATGACGATCATCGCACCCATAGTCTGATGGCTCAGCAGGCCCATGGTCGGCCCCTCAAAGGTATGGCTGAAGATGTCGAGATTTTCGGTACTCAAAATGCCGATGCGGGTAAAGAGTACCTCCTCGGCTTTGACCAATAAGTAGAAGAACCACAGGCTGAAGGTGATGTTGGCGTTGACTAGATAGGCCAGTCCCATCCACATGCAGTCGAAGCGCAAGTAAAACCGCACCGCGTCATGGGCCAACGGCATCGAATAAGCAAAATTGATGCGACCGATGAACTCGTAGTAGTGGCTCAAGGCATTGACCCCGTGCAGGACAAACGGCACGGCCAGCCCCAGCCACATTGAGGGATTTTTCAGGAATGGTTTGACGCGCGAGGGCGTTGCCGCGTCCTCGACCATGCCCAGCGGCACCTGCGTCAGCGGATAGAGCAACCGCTCGTGGTCCATCCACTGCCGCCGCAAGATGACCATCGAACACACGACGACCACGTAGAACGCAGCCATAAACAGCAGCCACCACAAAAGCGGCTCCAGCCAAACGCCCCAAGGAATCGCCGCACCCTCCGGCAGGCCCTCGTAAAAACCTTGAATGGCCTGCGCATCGTAGGGAATGAGCCAAGTGGGAACGTGCGGGAGGAGCAACTCCTCCCAGTTGTTTTCCGGGCTAGCGAAGTAGAAGATGCCGGTCAGAATCGGCACCGCAATGCTGATAAAACCCCTCGCGGCAATGGCAGTGGTAATCATCATCATCACTGCAATGCTCAACAGCTCGGCGCGGCTAAAAAGCCAGTCCCGCCGCACCAAGCCGAGCAGCGGCTGCACGAGCGCCACGAGCAAAAAGAGCAGGAAGAAGGCGGCCGGCGTCGAAGAATTCAGCCCGAGTTGGGTGCCGTTGAGGACAAATTCTCCGTATGGCAGGCCCACGGCAATTGCACAGCACAGCACGGCCCCCACGAGCATGGCGCGCACGCTGATTCCGGCACGGTGCGCGGATTTCCTCGAATCGTCCATAGAGGGCAGCTCGCTCAACTTAGCGCAACCCGCCGCCCCTCCGCCGCAGCCGCCGCAGCACCCAAGCCGATGCGGATGGCTTCAAGGGCTACAGCCAAGTCGGCGCGCCAACCGTCCCCACCGCGCACTTCCTTTAAAAACAAGCTCTCCAGCGAGTGCTCGTCGTCTCCAGGCGGAGGCAGCGATTCCGCGCCAGCCACCGTCGAGCGGCACCAACTATCGGCTTCGTACGCCAGCGTCCCCCCCTCCAGCACCAAGTGCTCGTACTGCTCGGCGCGGCTGATGGCAATGCCCCCCGCCCAAGTCCACTGCGCCGTACCACCCCCTGCAAATCCCACCACCACGCGGTTGACAAAGCGCTCGTACGCGCCGTCGGCATTCAGGCCGTCGTAGTGAGCATAGCCCTCGACCCAAGCGGCCGGGCCGAACAAATCGACCAGCGGATAGACGTGATAGACAAAAAACAAGCTAGGCGGCCCGGAAACGCGCAGGTTAAACAGCACCTCGGGACGCGCTCCTCGCCCCGGAGTCAGACGCGTAAACAAGGCGACCAATAAACCACCGAGGGAGGCCACCGCCTCTTTGAGCTGCCGATGCTCGGCTGATACCACTTCGGGATGGGCTACGCGCAGCACCTTGCCGGTCGCCCGCGCCAAGTCCACCAAGGATTCGCCTTCGTCGAGACAGCGCGCCAAGGGGTATTCCAAGAATACGTGTTTGCCCGCTTCTAGGGCGGCTGTGGCAATGGGGGCGTGGCTGTCGTTATTGGTGCAAATCGCCACCGCGTCTATATCGGCTTGATCTATCAATGCTTGCCAATGGCCCAGCAACTCCACCTCGTGCCGCTGGGCCAGTTCGGCCCCAGTGCGCTCGTTGCGGGCAGCTAGTGCCGTTAGCTGACAACCTTCCATGGCCGCAAAAGCGGCGGCCCGGCTTCGGGCCATGCCACCCGACCCGACCACACCCAAGCGAATAGCTTCCATCTGCTAAATTTCCTTGCCAAATTTTCGGATTCTGACTGCCGTTTAAGTATGCCTCTTGGCTGTCGCCATGTCCACTTTGGGCCGACTTTTTGGTTTGTGTCGCATAGCTAGCGATTGTATATTTAGTCTCTTCATAAAGCTTGCAAAGGTTGCAAGTTCGCTCAACACCACCAAAAGGAGAGCAAGAATGAGGTTACTGATCGCATGCGGCTTTGGCCTAGCCTTAATCGGAGCCGCAAACGCCCAGTTCAACGATCCGCCGGCCCTCGAGAATCGCAACGGCCGGCTCGGCTTTGAGTTTTACATGCTCGAAGTCCCCGATCCCAGTTCCATGACGACCGATGGCGACGCCAGCGACTGGGGTTGGTTCGATCCCGAGTACACCCTCACCATGGATGAGTGGCGCGACGAAGCGGATCGTCCCCTGCCCGAGCGCGACGACTACAACGTCACCACCCTCATGGGCTGGAAAGGCGGCGATGTCAATCGCTGGTACGTGCACATGGAAATTGTCGACGACATCCTCTGCCACTGGGGCACCAACGTCGAGCAATGGCACGCCGACATGATCGAATTTTCCCTCGATCCGACGGATCACGGCCGCGAATTCGGCACCGGTTGGGTCATGGAATACATCGCCCGCCCGGGCGACATGGTGCCGCCGCAGAACGTGCGCTATCGCTGGACTCAGGACGATAAGCCCCCAGCGTGGCGGGAAAACAACGAGGTCATCGAGTTCGCCGTCCGCGTCGATCCGCCCGAAGCCTGGGCCGCTGACGTTTGGGACACCGGTGGGACCACGTATTACGAGTGGAACTACGAGGTCAAGCGGTTCATGGAAGACGGCGGGCCGTCGGTCAGCGAGACCTTCCAGTTGGATTCCGTCGCCGGAGAAGACGGCACGGGCCTAGCCTTCAACCTGTGGGCTGAAGACAGCGAGCCAACAGGAGACGATGGCGACCGCGCCTCTTCAGTGGTCAACGACATGACCACGCGCGGCCCCGAAGCCTCGGCGCGGCAATACTACGCTCATGCCCTGCTGCTGCGCATCGGCGAGTACGCCGCTGCAACATCCGTGGAAGAGTCAACTTGGGCGCAGATCAAGGACTCCTTCCACCGCTAAACCTTAACATCTCGGAGCGACCTCCGCGGCGGAATGCCGTCGGGGAGCCGCTCCACCTCATGTATTTAGGGCGGGTGCGCGTTATCGGTGCCCGCCCACTTTTTGTATATTCACCGGCGTCGCCTTGGTAGGGGGCGGTTTGAAACCGCCCCCTACCCGGGTGCGTAACATCAGTTAGGTAGAGAGAACGTACAATGCGCGGATGCGTATGGATCGCGGTGCTCATCTTCCTCGTCAGCGGCTGTGGGCGCTATTTCCCCCAACCGTTGCGGCCCACGCCCCAACAGGCCGAGGGCATGACCGTCAACGACGACGGCTCCGTCACCTACGCGCTCGAGCGACTGGCCATCACCCTAAGGCCAATGACCGACGCCGAACTCAACCGACAATTTCCCCAAGCCTCAACCGGCGGTGCTGCCGCGGTCAATCCCTATACCTTTGGCGATTGGGCCCCACCCGGCGACGACTGGACGCCTTCCCGCTTTATGGTGATGAAACTAGGCGTCGCCAATTACCAGTTCCCCAAGGTCGTCATCGACCCTCTCAAAGCCACGATCAAAGCGGCCAACAATCAAATCTACCGCGCCTTGAGCTACGCCGAGCTGTACGAATACTACCGATCGTATTGGCAGGCCAACTCCGGCCAAGGCCGAATCGAATTCAGGGCGCGCACCGACATTCTCAAGCAAACCATGTTCACCGATGCCTTCATCTTCAGTGGCCGTGACGAAGAAGGGTACATCGTCTTTCCCCGTTTGGACGACGAAATACAGCGCATCCAAGTGGAAATCGCCGACGTCGCCATCCGCTTCAATTTCGAGGACAAACCCGTGGAGACCATTGACCTCAGCGTTTCTTTCGAGCGCGAGGTACTCAAGGGGAACGCGCCCCACAGCGCGATTCCATTGAACTGAGAATCATGCGGCCCCCTTGCTCCCTTCCGCTTGGCCGATTCGCCGCTGTCTGCATGTTGTTGGGGCTGGGAGCACGGCTGGGGCTGGCCGAGGTGGAAACATACCACCTCGGCCGCGGCGGTTTGTCATGGTCTTCTCAGGCGGATATCCAAAACGGAACCGTAGGGGTAGAAGGTGCGCTACAGCCGCTGGAACTGCGCAGCGGCCAGAACCTGATGGAATTGCTGCGGGCCGCAGGTCAGACTTGGCTCAACGGCAGCCCCAGCGACTTTACCAAGCCCGGACAGCCGCGCACTTGGTCCAACGACGGCCCCTTCAACCAAGTAAATGGTCCCCTACAGCTCGTTGACGGCGACCCTTCCAGTTCGTCAGAAGGCGCGTTCCGAACGGCGCGCAACCAAGCGGGGGCCACGTTTTTCTGGGATCTCGGCGCTCCTTTTCCCATAGAACGCGTGCGCTTCGCACCAGCGCCTGGTGAGCTAGATTGGTTCATCAAGGCATTTGAACTGCGGGTGAGCGACGGCGAGCAGTTCAACGAGGTCAGGCGGCCCATCTATCGCCTGCTGAGCCGCGTCGAGAACAACAAGGACCCAGTGGTCGAGCTTTCCTTCAACGGGGTGCAGGGGCGCTTTCTCCAGCTCAAGGTGCTCTCGCGCAATCCCTTCAACCTCGCGGAATTCGAGGTGTACGGCGAGGG
>JAPOYQ010000208.1 GCA_026706505.1 Gemmatimonadota bacterium | reverse complement strand
GCGACCCAAGACCAGTGGTACTGCGGCGAGTTGACGAAGTACCAGCCGTAGCCGTGGATTAGCCCGTGGCGGTAGCCCAGCCAGATGTAGCAGACCATGGTGGTTATGAGGCCGGCGATCATGGCGGCGGACAAAAAGAACACCAGCTTGCGTCCGCTGATCTTGAGCCGAGCTGGCTCGCAGACCTTGAAGGCGTGGGCGAGGGTGCCCATCAAAAAGAGCTGAAGGTCGGCTGTCCAGACCATGCTCAGCCCCATCGCACTCAGCCCTTGGGCACCAAAAGGGGCGGTGCCCACGAGATTGGTCAGGATCGGCGGCACGGAGGCCGGAGCGCGCAGGCGGCCGATCCCGGTCTGGGCCAATAGGCGGGCAATGCCGAAGAAGATCACCAACGCGACCAGCAAGAAGACGATGCTCCAGACCAAACTCAGGCCGCTGGCCCAGAGAAAGCCAGTCATGTACGTCAGCCCGACCAGTCCGAGCAGAGCGGCGATACGCGGCGAGATTGGGCTATCGCTGTCTGGACCACCGCCGATGATCAGCTGCCACTGGCGACGCAGGAAGTGGCGCGACATCCACAGCGAGATTCCGACGATGCACGCGAGCGAGCCAATTTGCTGATGGGCGAGCAGCACGTTGGGTGGTGCATGGGGTTGGGCCGGTAGCGATAGGGAAATGCCCAGCCAGTTGAGCAGTGCGCCTTCGGCGGCGATGAGGATGTGGAAAAACCAGACGCTGAACAGCACGTTGAGGCCGACCAAATAGCTCAAGCCCACGACCAGCAGGTCGGTGTTAAGTCCGTAACTAAGCCCGAATTGACGGATCTCGATGCGGCCGCCGGGGATGCCGAAGCCGTGGATGATCTCGATATCCAATACTCGGTCGAGCATGTTGACGGTCGGCAGCGCCCAGGCGATGAGAAATCCCAGCCACAACAGCTTGCTTTTGAGGATGGACGCGGCGGGGTTTTCCAAGCTTTCGAGGAGCATGTTGGGGACGGCGGCGAGGGGATACACCAAGCGCTCTTGGCGCGACCACTGGTGGTGGACGAGGCTGATCAGCGCGATGCTGACCAAGAAGAAGGCCAGCATGAAGAGGCCCCACCACAACAGCGGCCCAGCCCACAAGGCCCAAGGCACGGGCGCGGCGGCATCCGTGCCTTCAAAAAGCTGGCGGATCGCTTCGAGATCGCGGGGGACGGCCCAGTGGGGGATGTGCGGCCAGAGCAGGTCGGACCAGTTGTTTTCTGGGGTGGCGTAGTAAAAGACGCCAGCGATTAAAGGGATGAAGTAGCCGCCAAAGCCCATGGAGGGCAGCACCACGGCGACCATGAGCGCGGCATAGACCAAGGCAAAATTGGCTGGCGAGAGGCGCAAGAGCGGGTGGAGCAGGCGCAGCGCGAGGGCGACGACCACAATCCAGAAGATCAGGAAGATGACGCCGACGGTGTTGAAGTGATCGGTTAGCCCTGTGTAGTTGCCATAGAGAACGTAGGTCCGCACACTGGTAAAGGTCATGCAGACGGTAAAGACTAGGACGAGGACGAAGGAGAAACAGGTGCCGAGGAAGGATGAGCGCATAATTGTATGTTGGTTGATGGCCACTAACGATACCATTCAGCGGGTATATTCGCAATGATCGCTGGGCTACAGGCCGGGCGCTTAGGCTGGCTCGTCTTTGCCCTCGCTCTCGCAGTGCGGATTGCCTATATCCTCGAAGCAGATGCGAGTCCACTCTTTGCACATCCGGCGGTTGACGCCAAGACGTACACCCACCACGCCCAGCGCTTGGCTGCGGGCAATTGGTTGGGTGTGGGTGAGGGACCGTTTTGGCAGCCGCCGCTCTATCCGTACTTCCTCGGGGCGGTAAAAGTTCTTTTCCCAGAGTCATTTTTTTACGCCGTGCGCTTTGTGCAGGCCCTGCTAGGGGCGCTGGTCTGCGCGATGAGTTGGTGGATCGGGCGCGCTTTGTTCAATCCGGCGGTGGGGTTGCTAGCTGGGGTCGGCACGGCGCTGTGCGGGCCGCTGATCTTTTTTGACGGCGAACTGTTGCCGGCTTCATTAGCTGCCTTCGTCGATCTGATGGCTCTGGTGGTGCTTTTGTGCGTCTGGCGCCGTCCGAGCCGCTGGGGATTTTTGGGTGCCGGAGTGGCCTTTGGTGTCGGTGCGTTGGCCGTGCCGACGGTGCTGGTCTTTGCAGTCGCCGTGCCCATCGCCCTCTTGTGGGTTATCCCTCGTCGGCAGGGTTTGGTCTGGGCCGGTGCGTTCGCGCTCGGCGTGATCTTGGCTATCGCGCCGGTGGCTTGGCGCAACTGGGCGATAGGCGGCGATGGGGTGGGGATTTCCTATAACGCGGGGATCAATCTGTACATTGGCAATAACTCCAACTATAAAGAAACCGTGGCTATCCGACCGGGGTGGGAGTGGGACGATTTAGTCACCCAACCGGCGCGGGAGGGGATTGAGCGGCCCTCGGCTAAGTCTGCTTATTTTGCCGCGCGGGCTTGGGATTACATCCGGGGCGATCCGACTGGGTGGCTGGGATTGATGGGGCACAAGTTAGGGGCGTTTTGGCACGGCGATGAGCGGGGGCGCAATCAGCCGATTTACTTCTGGCGCACGTACTCAACGGTGTTATCGGCAACTCTTTGGAAAGCGGGTATTGCCTTCCCCTTTGGCTTGGTGGCTCCTTTGGCGCTGTGGGGAATACTGCTGAGTCTGCGGCGGATTGGGCCGACGTGGCCGCTGTTGTACGTGCTGTGCTATTGTCTGGGAGTGGTCGCGTTCTTTGTGGCGGCGCGCTACCGAGTGCCGGTGCTGCCGGTGCTCATAGTTTTTGCCGCCTATGGGGTGTGGGCGCTGTGGGACTGGGGACGGACGAGATGTTGGCGCAATTTGGGGCTGGGGTTGGCCGTCTGTTTGGTTTTTGCGTTGGCAGCCAACAGCTACCTAGCACCAATGGACATGGAGGGAGATGCGGCCATCCACTACAATCTGGGTAATGCATATGTCGAGGCTGGCGACAAAGAGCGGGCACTGGCGGCGTTTGAGCGGGCGGTGGCTGAGGATCCCGAGTACTGGCAGGCGTGGTTAAATCTGGGTGGGGTCAAGGCGGCGTTGGGCGATCTCACAGGCGGCGAAGAAATTTTTGCGCGGGTGGCGCAAAAGGCCCCTCGGCAAGTCGAGCCGTGGATGAACTTGGCGCACGTGCGGATCATGCAGCGAGATATAGAAGGAGCCTTTAGCTACTACGAGGCCGCGCTCAAGGCTAATCCCAAGTTGCTACCAGCCTATGTGGAGATGATCCGCCTCTACGGGCAGATGGGCGATCTAGCCCGGGCAGCACACGTCCTCCAACGAGCGGTCGATCACTTGCCTGCCGAGCGCGAGCGCTTGCGTCAGTTTTACCAAGAGGTACAAACGCGGGCGTTGGGTCGCTAATGGACAGAATTAGGGGTCTGGCTGGACGACTTTGAGTACTTGATTAGCGGTGACCTTCTCTAAGGTCTGCTGCGTCCCATCCGGCCAGTAGATTTCCACTTGGGCGCTCGTGGCCACGCCCAGTCCGAAGTGCAGGCGGGGGTCGTGGCTGGACAGATAGCTGCCGCCCGATTGGCGCTCCTGCACTTGGCGCACCCCGTCGGCCACAACCTCCACCCGCGTGCCGAGGGCGTCGGGGTGGATTTTTCCCACTAACAGGATTTGTAGCCAGTGATGGGCATTGCCGCCGTCGTTGCGCAACAGACGCGGCCGGGATGCTACTGTGGTCACTAGGAGGTCGAGATCGCCGTCGTCGTCGTAGTCGGCGACTGCGGTGGCGCGGCCGGCGTTGGCTCTTTGGAAATCGGGTCCCATCGTGGCCGAGACGTCGGCAAAGCGGCGGCCAGCGTCGTTGCGGAACATCTGGTTGGGTTGCCGATAGGTCTGGCTCGAATCCACTTCTGCAATGCGGTCGATGACGTGGCCGTTGGCGGCGAACAGGTCGAGGTCGCCGTCGTTGTCATAGTCGAAAAACTTGGTGCCAAAGCCGAGGGGTCGGTACGAGGGATCGGCCAGGCCCAAGCGTTGGGTGGCGACGGCGAATTGGCCTTGGCCGTCGTTGCGGTAGAGGGCGTTGGTTTCAAAGGCGAAATTGGTGACGAAGAGGTCGTAGTCGCCATCGCGGTCGTAGTCGCCAAAATCGACGCCCATACCCGCGTCGGCGTGCCCGTGCTCGTTGTAGCGAGTGCCGGCAATCAAGCCCACTTCGGCGAAGGTGCTGTGCTGGTTGGCGTAGAGGAAGTTCATGGTGCCGTCGTTGGCCACGTAGATGTCGGTGTCGCCGTCGTGGTCGTAATCGGCCAGCGCGACGCCCAGCCCCTTGCCCTTGAGTGCGATGCCGGTGGCCTCGGTGACGTCGGCGAAGGTGTTGCCGTCGTTGCGATAGAGTAGGTCGCCGGTGGGGTCGTACACGCTAGGCTCGCAGTACGAGCGCACTTGGCCCTGTTGGCAAACGGATTCATCGTCGAGGGCGTAGCGCACGTAATTGGCGACGAAGAGGTCGAGGTCTCCGTCGAGATCGTAGTCGAGGAAGCCAGCACTGGAGCCCCAGCGCGGGTCTGCTAGGCCAGCCGACGTTTTCGCGAAGGTGCCTTGGTCGTTGCGGTAGAGGGCATTGGGGCCGTAGTTGGCGACGAAGAGGTCGGGGTCGCCGTCGGCATCGTAGTCCGCGGTCGCGACGCCAAAGCCGTAGCCGGGGTCGGCGCTGCCGCTGTGGGCGGTGATGTCGGCAAAGGTGCCCGCGCCCGCGTTGCGATAGAGCCGATTGACCGGCGGTTGGTCCGGGGGATGACCGGTCAGGTAGGTGCCGTTGGCGAGGTAGAGGTCGAGGTGGCCGTCGCCGTCGTAGTCGAGGAAGGCGGCTCCAGCACCGAAGGTTTCGACGTAGTAGTATTCGCCGGAAAAGCCGTTGTAGTGGACGAAGTCGATGCCAGCGACGGCTCCGGCGTCGGCGAAATGCACTGGTGGTGCTGGGGGGTCTTTAGGGGCGCAGGCGCAGAGGGCGCAGGCGAGGGCGAGACCCCATATCTTGTAGTACTCAATCAGGCGAATTCGATGACGTCGAGGGTTTGGGGCTGGGCTAGTTCCTTGCGCTGCTGGAGGAGTCGATCCAGCGTCTTGGCGGTTTGGGCCGTCATATAGGTTTGATGACAATGAGGACAACGGACCACCGGTACCTTATCCACTAGGAACTTATCGTTCTTGGGACCGCATACTTGCGTCTTGTAGTGCCGCTTCGCGCCGTCTTTACCACAATTGTCGCAAATCATGAGGTTGCTCGTAGGCATGATTGGGAACAATATACTCATTAGCGCGGATTTTGTCGCGCATCTGGTGGGAGATGTAGTTGAGGCTTATTTAATGGTGGCATTACTAATCACTAAACAGGAGGATGGACGATGCCATTTATCAATGTGAAGATGCTTACAGGGCGTTCCACCGAGCAGAAGCGAGCCTTAGTCGAAGCGCTGACCCAAGCCATAGTGGATACCTGCGATGCGCCCCGGGAGGGGACTACGGTAGTGCTCGAAGAATGCGAGCGCGAGAACTGGGCAAGGGGCGGGGTGCTGGTGGCGGACCGCCAGCAATGAGGTGATCGAACGATCCCTTCCGCTAGGAGGACGCCGCGGCCGTGGAAGCACGGCCCGGCGATCCTTCTCGTCCACCAGCATAATATCGCTTGAGGGAGTTCTTTTTTGTCAGATTGCTCAGGCCAACTGCTCAATGGCGATTTCTACTATGGTCTGTGTCACGAATAAGCTGCTTTCCTCATAAAGTGCTATAAGGCTCTTCTCGGCTTCGGAATAAGTTAAAACTCCTTCTTTATATCCTCTGACGACGATGCCTAATGAGCCTACAGGCTGTACGCATAACCGCCTAGCTGCTTCCCGAACGGCCAGATCATCGGTCAATAGGAGGGGTATGTCTAGTTGGTTGCAGAGGTAGAGGCTTTCCCGCTCGCCCACATGCAAATTGCTCAGTGAATGCGTTTGGACAAAGTGATCGACATCGCTAGCAGCAAGGGTGTGATGTCGTATGTTATTGAGGTTCAGTGGGGGACTATTGATTTTATCGGCACTCTCTGCCCACACGGCACCGGGTATGCAGAGTATCTTGAATAAATTCAGTAGATCAATTTGTTCCACTTCGTGTAGGTGAATGAGAGGACCCGCATCAGCGACGGCCTGTTCTACCTGCCCATGGCCCACTCAAGATCCTCCATCATGGCTTGGTGCTGGCGCTCGGCTAGTTCCACCCAATCCACGCCTATTCCTTCTATTGCTTCGTCGCGGGTGATTTCTCGTCGCAGGTAGCGCCCCAGAATGCGTTCCCGCCACATCTGCTGAACTCCCTTCTGAAACGCCAGAGTTATTACTTCGGACTCGGATTTTTCGGTTTCCCGCGACAGAGCCTCCAAATAAGAGAATGTTTTGTCCATTTAGTACCTGCTTCGATTTACTTCGCTTAGTTTCTTAGTGAATAGTGCAGGCTAGAATATACTCCTTTCGCACTCGGTGGCACAAAGACGATTGTTTTCGGCTACAATAACTTGACTAGTAGCGCAATATGAGCTGGTGGTGGACCGCCAGCAATAAGGTGGCAGAGGCCAGATCACAGCACGTGGGCCAAAGCTGCGGCGATGAGCAGGCCGAAGGAGACCCAGCCTAGCAGGGCCTCGGCGACAGCGAGGAGTTTGAGCTTGCCCGTCGCGTCCCAGGCTCGGGAGTTGACGTGGATGAAGGTGTAGAGGCTGAAGACGATGCAGGCGGCGAGGGTGGGCTGGTCTGCGCCGGAGGCGGAGCGCATGGAGCCGGAAGCTGTGCGGTACGCCAAGCCACAGAGGAGGATAATGGCGAGCATGAAGGCGATTATTCGCTGGGGGGCCGTGCCGTAATCCGAACTTAGTCGCCACAGTTCTAGGCCCCAACGCGCTGGTTGATTCCAGGCGCGTGCAAGGCGCTGGTGGTCCATGCGTTCGGCGTGGCAGGCTGCGGCGTCGCTGTTCAAGCCTTGGGCTAGGAATTGGTGGTACAGGGCGGCGTAGGTTGGGTCGAGGGCAGCGGCGTGGGTCGAATCGGCAGCGGCGAGATGGCCTGCTAGCTGGAGCCAGCGCACTTGGATGCGGCCGAATCGTGGCTGGTGCAAATAGAGGTGGCTGTTCGCAGCGAAGGTCGAATCCGCTCTGGCTGCCCGCAGGTCGATCAAGGCGAAGGCGGCGCGGCTCAGGTCGAGGGAGCGATTGAAGAATGCACCGAGACGGATGACGCGACCCTCGCTCTCGCTGAAGTCGGCCTCTTGGCGGAAATAAGCTCCATCAAAGCGGGCTTGGCCAAAGGTCGCACTGCGAAAGTGTGCCGCCCGCGCAAAGGTGAAGTCGGCAAAGGACGCCTCGCCGCTGAAACGCGCTCGGTCGAAGGCGACTTCCCCGTCGGCACGTCCGGTGTCGAACGACACTTCCTCGGCGAAACGCGCGTCCCAAAACAGCGCCCGGTCGGCGAAGCGGACTCCAGCGAAGGATAAGGGCTGGGCCCAAGTGGTCTCCTTGAAGGAGGCGATTCCGGCGAAAGCGGCGTCGGTGAAGGTGGCTGGCGCGGCAAAAGCGGCCTGTTCGAAATAGGCGGCGTTGTCGAATTGGGTCCGGGCGAAGTGGGCGCGCTGGCCGGCGAAGCGCGCGCCGACGAACGAGGCGACTCCGGCGAAGCGGCTTGCCGTTAGGTCAGTATCGCTGAGGAAGTGGGCTTTTTGGAAGGTTGCGTGTTTGGCCAGATGGCTTGTGTGCAGGGAGAAGTCGTCGGTAAAACGCGCTTCGGCAAAGGAGAGGCCACCGGCGAAGTGAGCGCGTTCAAAGCGCACTGGGGCGAGGAACGCGACTTGGCTGAAGGATACTTCGTCGAGAAAGTACACTTCCTCCAAGTCGAGGGGGACGCGCAGGGTGTCGAGTCCTGAAGTTGGCGCAAACAGGCGTCCGCGGAAGGCGACGTGCCGGTGGACGATGGCTGGGCCGTTGGCCGGGCGTTGTAGCTGGGCGATTAGAGTCTCAATGGGGAGCAGGGGCAGGGTTTGGCCGGCGATGGTGGTATCGGCCGCGGGCGTCTGGGCGCTCAAGGTGGTGCTCCAGAAGAGCAAGGCAGCAAAGAAGAATTTTGGTAGCATACGGGCTATAATTGGGACACATCGAAGGGGTAGGCCGCGCCAAACTGGAACGCTACGGTGCGGCCAGCGTCGCGATAGTACTGTTGCCGGTCATGCTCTCCCCGACGAGGCCGGTCGCATGGTTGACGGCTGGTAAGCTCGACCGCGTTCGAGGGGCCGGCCGATGAGAGTTGGGTCAGAGCTTGATGACGGCGATGAGGACGCTGGTGATGGCCACCAACGTGCCCATCATCCAAAGGAAATAGGTGTCCATGCGCTTATGGAGTGCGCGAATTTGTTCGCCTAATGAGCGGTTGGTCTCGTCGATGCGGTCTCCCAATGAGCGGTTGGTCTCGTCAATGCGCCCATGTAGGGCACCTACTTGGGTGCGCAGATCTTTAATATCGTCGCGTAGATAGCTAATGCTCCAAGGCATTTCTTCAGGGGTAGGGACCGCACGAGTTTGGGGGTCGGTGCTTTCGCTCATGGCTGGACTCCTCAGTGGGGGAATATAAAAGAAGGACTAAAAACCACCAACAGGCGGCTTCCGATGCGTGTCCTGCAATATCCATGCCAGAGCGGACAGTCTGATAGGGCGGTTCGTAGTCGGCGCAGGCTGTGTCGAATGGTAGCCATCAATGGGTTGCTTAGGTTCCTTTGCCGTTTGGGGGAGTACGAAGCCAGGCCGAGATCGGCCTCCAACTTTTTGGCAATTCGCTTGTCGGCCTACCTTGCCGCCTGCGCGGCGAATTCTTGACAAGTCCGGCGGAAAAGCGTAACAAACAGCCATGAAAAATCCTCTTCTTTGTGCCGTCTTCATCGCCGTCTTGAGCGTCTTGCCCGCTGCTGCCGACACCATCGTCGTCGGTGCGAGCGGACTGAGTTGGCGCGATGGTGGCGGCGAGATTCAAGCCAAGGTCATTCGCAGTGCCCAAAGCGTTGAGAACACCAACGCGCCCGGCGGCGTTATCGACTTTACTGCCGCTAATTTTGCGGACTGGATTTTTCCCCAGCGCGCCGATACCACGCTAAACATCGCCCTCGGAGCCAACACCGAGTCGCGCGGCGGTTCGATCACCTCGCCTAACAACCTCAACGTCCGCGGCGAACTGGCCAAGCTCATCGACAACGACGGCCAGAGTGGACTCGATCTGCGCTTGAGTGCCGGGGCCAAAAGCGCCCAGGTTTTGGGGCTGATCATCGACTTGGACTTGGGCGCGCGCTTTGGCGTCAATCGCTTCCGCTTTTTTCCGCGCAACGCCGCGCCCGAATTCCCCGCGCCGAATTTCCCCTTCCAGAACGACTTCATGCGCAGCTTTGAGATCTTCATCAACGACGGTACGCCGGATACCCAGCGCGAGGGGGTGCCCATCCGCACGAGCGTGGCGCTGGAGGGCCAAAACGAAGAGGCGGTCGTCGATATCCGCATCCCGCCGCAATACGTGCGCTTCGTGCGGCTCAAATCCCTGACGGCGCTGGGTTTTGACATTGCCGAGTTCCAGGTCTTTGGCACGGGCTTTGTGCCCGAGGCCGTCTATATCTCCAACATCTTCGACTTTGGCGATCTGGCGCTGTTGGGCAATGTGCGCTGGGTGCAGGAGCAGGTCGGCGACCCGCAGCTCTCGCGGATCGCGGTGCGCACGCGCACGGGCATTGATCCCGAGCCGGTGGAATTCAACAAGGTGCGGCCTGGCGAGAAGATCTTCCGCGTCGGCGGGGGCAATGTGGGGTTGCAGTCCGGTGGGGCTGGGGGCAGTGGCGCTGGGATCAGCAGTGGCTTAGGCACGGGCGAGGTGGGGGTGCCGTGGAAATTCGCCAAAGACGTGGAGGACGAGGCCCTGCAAGCGCTAGTTGCGGAGGTCCTCGACAACGAGGAAGTGGATTTGCGCGACGCGGTGCAGGTGTTTAACGCGCTGTCGCAGGAGGAGCGGGAGCAGGTGACTTTGAGCGAGGTCGACTACAAGAAACTCCCGCGCGGCGACCGGGCGACGATCCGCAATGACGTGAGCAACTGGAGTGCGTGGTCGCCGCCCTATCCTGCGAGTAGTATCGTCCTCACGGAGACCTTGGGGACTGAAGGTGCGGGCGGGCCAATTGTCTCGCCAAGCCCGAGGCGCTACTTCCAGTTTATGATCGAGTTCTTCAGCGACGACTTTGAGGCGGCCACGGGCGTTGGAGGGCTTTCCTTTGACGTGCTGCCATCACCCTTTGCCGAAGAATTGATCGCTGAGATCGGTCCTCGTAGCGCAGCTCTGGGCGAGCAGACGGACTTCACCTACGCGGTGCGGAGCAAGTTTCGCACCGGTCAGGATCGGGGTTTTAACCGCTTGCGGATTGCCACTCCGCTCCGGGTGGAACGGGTCGGCGCGGTGCGGATACAGCCACCCGAGGGCGACGTGCTGGAAGCCGATTTCAGCGGCGCGGCACTCGACGAGTTGCCAGTGGTGCGCGGCGACTTCGCGGTCGTAGAGGTAGCCGACGATGCCTTTGCCATTGAGTTCCCGACTGTGGGCGAGGACGACACGGAGTTGCGGGTGAGTTTTGAAAACGCGGTTCTGCGCTTCGGCACCACGTTCAGTGGCCAGGTGTTTAACACCGCATCTGAGGGCCAGTTGGGGCAGAGCGTGGTGGCCGGCAATGCGGCCGATTTGGGGGAGGGCGACCCGGACACGCAGGCGCTGGGTACGCCTTTTGAGGGCAATCTGTCGGTGAAAGTACCCATCTCCGGCGAACTGCTGATCAACGTGCGTGCCCAGCCGCCGGTCTTTACCCCCAATGGGGACGGCGTCAACGATCAGGCCGAACTGCAATACGACTTGACCAATGTGGGTCGTCCTACGTCGCTGCGGGTTGCGATTTTCGATCTGGCCGGTCGGCCAGTGCGGCTCCTGTACGACGCTCTGGATCAGAGTGGGCGCTTTGCCCGGCTTTGGGATGGGCTCGACGACGCGGGTCGGCTGGTGCCGCCGGGCAATTACGTGTTCAGCGTCGTGCTGGACGCCAAGACGGGGCAAGCTAGAGCGGTCGCTGCGGTTGTGGTGGTTTATTGAACGCGTTTCGACGGGCGAACACATCTGCGATCGGTACCAAACGATTTAGGAATAGGTTGTAATCTACGGCAAGGGCAACCACAAGGGTTGCCCCTACGGTTGAATGGGAAGTGCGTGCTATGAAGAAATTCTTCGTCATCTTGGGACTGGTGCTGATGGTGGGCGTCCCTGTCTGGGGCCAGACCGACGTCCAGCGCGGCGGGGCTGTCGGCTTTGAGCCGACCGGTCCGGGCGTGCTCTTTGGTGCGCTCGATCCGGCGGTCAAAAAGTGGTACGTGCCGCAGGAACTCTTTGTGGACTACGGCTGGCGTCAGTGGGAGTACCCCAACTACGCCCGCACTCCGTATGAGCGCTACGTCAACACCACCCGCGAGGGCGACTACTTCTACGATGTGTACGGCA
>JAPOYQ010000924.1:5692-11671 GCA_026706505.1 Gemmatimonadota bacterium | reverse complement strand
TCTCCACCTCGACGGCGCAGCCCCCATAGAGGACCAAGCTCTCCTCGACCTCGTGTCCGATCACCGCCTCGACGAAGTCACGGCCGCGCTCTTTGGCGGCGACCGGCTTTTCGAGTACCACTGTCCCTTTCCCGAAACCGACCGCAAGCTAATCGCCATCGAATACCACGAACTCGGCACCTGCATCCAACAGGGGCAACAGCCCGAAGTCGATGCCCAACAAGGCGCACGCTCCGTAGGCCTGTCCTACAGCCTGATGGAATCGCAAGTCGCCGGTCGCGCGCTTTCGGTCGATGCGGTCTGCGACGACCAGATCAACGCCTACCAAGCCGAGATCAACGAGCATCTGAGGATCTAAACGATGGCCGCTATCCTCTGTCCTCGCTGCCACAAGATCGTCAGTTCCGAAGCCGAAACCTGTCCCCATTGCGGCCAGCGCAAACCCGGGCTGTGGGGCGCGACGGCCACCATCCGCAAGCTCGGCCTACAGCTAAATTTTCCGCACTTAATCACCGTGTTCTGCGGCGTGCTCTATCTGCTCGCGTTGCTCCTAGATCCATCGGCGATTTTCCAGACGCAGGGCCTGATGCAGATTCTTTCGCCGAGCCTCGAAGCCAGCATCAAGCTCGGCGTTACCGGTACCCGACCCGTCACCTACGGCTGGTGGTGGACTCTCATTACCGCCATCTACCTACACGGCGGCCTGCTGCACATCTTCTTCAATATGATGTGGGTGCGCCAACTTGGTCCGGTTGTAGAAGAACTCTTCGGCCCCTTCCGCCTCTTTGCGATCTTCACGATCGCCGGCATCACCGGCTTTATAGCCTCGACCCTAGCGGGCCACGCTTTCACGCTGGGTGCCTCCGGCTCGATCTTCGGCCTCTTGGCCGCAGCCATCGCCTACGGTCGGCGCGCCGGTTCTCAGCTTTTTACCCGACAATTTCTCCAGTGGGCGGTCTTGCTTTTCATCATGGGTTTTGTGATGCCTGGCGTCGATAACTGGGCGCATGGCGGCGGCTTCGTCGGCGGCTATGCGGCAGCGTATGTCTTCAGCCGCAGTTCGGAGCGCGAGGGCTTAGGGGCTTATCTGGTCGGTGGTTTGTGTCTGCTGGCCACGGTCGGCGCATTCGTCTTGCAGTTTATCGCCGTGTTTCTCTAGCTGCTTCATGCCCGACGAACTCATCGCGCTCTTCAATGGCCAAGGACAATCCATCGGTGCCAAAGAACGCACTGCCGCCTATCGCGACGGCGACCGCGTCGGCTTGGTCTTCGTCTGGGCGGCTTGGCGCACGTCCTCCGGTATAGCCCGCACCCTCTTGCAGACCCGCTCGCGCCCTGGCGACCCCTATCTCGGCAGCCTCGACGCGCCAGCCGGCGGCCACATCCGGGCCGGAGAAATCCCCACGGCAGCGGCGCACCGCGAATTTACCGAGGAAGTCGGCATCGCCCTGACACCCGCCGAACTGGTCTTCCTCGGACGGCAACCTCTCCAATATACCGGGCACTCTGCCATGCAGTTTTTCTACCTCTGCACGCGGCCTATCTCATTGGGAGAAACCATATTCAACGAAGAGGTGGGTGCTTTCGTCGAAGTCGGGCTCGACGATTTCGACGCCTTGGTCTGCAAACGAGTCGCGTCGGTCCAAGGCCAAGCCCGCTACAAGGAGACACCAAACGAAACGAGGCCACGGGAAATTACGCCCGCAGCCTTTGCCGCCTACTCCGAGCCGATCATGGACGCCATCCGCCGCTCAGCTAGCGCGATCCGCATCTATCTCAATACTGAGCAGATCGACGCGACTATCTGGCCGCCTGCGACCGGCTGATGTAGCGCTCCAGATGCGCCAATGCCCGGCCGCTGTCGATGGCCTCTCGCGCCCCGGCCAATCCCTCTTCAGCATTCGCACTTAGACCCAGATAGTAGTCGGTCAGGCCGGCGTTGAGTACTATGCGGTCGTAAACAGGCCCCCGTTCGCCCTTGAGTGCCGCCAGCCCCATATCGGCAAAAGCCCGCGCACTCACCTCCGCAGGACGCGGACTTTGCTCGTAGCAAAAGCCATATTCCTCCGGGTCCACATCGCAGGCGACCGTCGTCAGTCCACCACCGACGCGGCGAAACCCCTGCACGTAGTTAATGGCCTTGCGCCGAGCGTCCGAGGGCTTCCCCAATCGCAACCCATAGTGGCTGCTCCCCTCTTCGCCCTTGATCACCAGCCCCGCGTCCAGCCCGCGCTCCTGCATCAACCCCAACAGCTTGTCTTCGTAGCCTGCGTGGTAAAAACCCGCGATCATGCCATTCCAAGCCGCGCCGACAAACAACTGCTGTGCCTTCTCGGTAGTAGCCCAAGGCGGACGTTTGGCGATGTGGGCGCGCAAATGGCGCAACGCGTACGCACGGGGAGCGTACTCACGCTGACTCGCGTACGCGAACCCAACGGTCGGATCTTCGATGCAACGGGCCGCCGTCGCCAGCGGCAGATCGACTCGCGCACCCAAGGCCGCTAGCACCCCTTCCTCGGTGACTCCGCGCTTGGGCGGCATTTCAGCGACGCCGTGTAGCACGGTCGCCCGACCCAAGGCCGCGCGCACGGCAGCGACGAACAGCGTCGGGCGGAAATAGCGCGCCGCGCCGTCAAAGGGCTGGCCAAAATGCGTCAGCGCCTCCACTTGCAGAGTAGACACCTGATCTGGGGGGAGCACGGCGTCGAGATGCGCGCGAACTTCCTCCTCATTTTCGATGTTCATCCGCTGGCCGATCAAAAACGCAGCCATCAGCGAGGGACGCACTTCGCCCGCTAACATGGCCCCAAGCGCACCGAATACCTCCTCGTAGCACAAGTGCCCGCCCTGCAAAACCGAGCGCAGCGCCTCAACCACCCCCGCTTCGCCCACATCGCAACTGGCGAAATCAGGTGCCATACCCAGCAAGAAGCGCAAATCATCGGGCATCTTACCGAGCGCGTCCCCATAGCGGTCAAACGCCTCGACCTCCGCTGCGCTCCAACCGGTCTGTGCGCCGAAGGTGCGACGGATGGACATCGCCGCGAAAAACGCACCCATCTGGGCTGGAGAAACCTGCTCTGCGCGAGGTAAGTCCCCCTTGAGCGAGGCGAAAATCAGTTCGAGAATCCGCCCAGGATCTGGGTCGCCTTCTTTTTTCCCCAGCGGACGGCTCTGGTGCGGCCCGGTACAGACGCGTGCTTGCGCCTCCAGCACTTCCTCGTTGGGGCCGGGATAAGGATCGGCTTCAGACACGATTTTTGCTCCCTTATGCAAAAAATATACGATTCCCGGCCAATGCACGCCCGACCTTGACGCGGGGAATCCAACGGCACCGATTGCGCGAAATACAGGTTCAACGCAATTTTTGATACACCCTTTTCCGCGAGGAATCCCCAATGCGCTATCTATCTCTTCTGTTTCTCATCGCAATCACAATCGCGGCTTGTGGTTCGTCCGACCCAGCCCCCCCAGCGCTACTCCACTACGTCGCGGCCCAAGAAGCCTTGGCCTCCGACGACCTAAACCAAGCGCGCCAAGCCCTGCAAGACTTGGTGCAAAGCGCCAGTCCAACGCTCAAGCCCTTGGCGGAAAAAGCTGCAAGCGCCGCTGATATTGCTGCGGTGCGCGTTGCGTTCAAGCCGCTGTCCGAGGAAGTGCGGAAGGGCCAAATACCCGAGGGCTACGTCGTGGCGTACTGCCCAATGGCCGACGGCGACAAAGGGGCGCATTGGGTGCAGAAGGACCAACCTCAAATCGCCAATCCCTACTTCGGCGCTTCTATGCTCCGCTGCGGCGTATTCAAGGAGTAGCCCGCCCGCACATGATCCGCGTAGAATCCGCTACCCGTCGCTACGGCTTTTTAACCGCAGTTGACGAGGTCAGCTTCGCCGTTGACCAAGGAGAAATCGTCGGCTTCGTCGGCCCCAATGGCGCTGGCAAGAGCACCATGCTCAAGATGCTCTCCACCTTTATCCACCCCACGGCCGGCACCATCGCCATCGACGGGCTCGACGTGGTCGAGCATCCACTCGCCGTGCGCCGCCGCATTGGCTACCTATCGGGCGACACCCCGCTCTACCAAGAGATGCGCGTCGATAAATTCCTCCGCTTCATCGCCCGGGCCCGCGGACTCGAAGGCGACGCCTTGCAGCAGGGCCTGGCGCGCGCGGTCGAACTCTGCGGGATCGAAGACGTGCTCACCCAGCGCGTCAAGGAGTGCTCCACCGGGTTCCGCCAGCGCATCGGCCTAGCAACCGCCATGGTCCACGATCCACCGGTCTTGCTCCTCGACGAGCCAACGCACGGCTTCGACCCCTTGCAGGTCCTAACCTTCCGCGACACCTTGCGCGAGCTCAGTCCAGACCGGGCGATCCTCTTTAGCACCCACATCATCGGCGATGTCGAAGCCATTGCCGACCGCGTGTTGATCATCCACCAAGGGCGCTTGCTCGGCGATGGCCACGTCGAACAGTTGGCCGCAGACGCCGGCATCCCTGGGGCCGGTCTCGAAGCGGTCTTCGCCCACCTAGTCCGCACCACCCCTGCCCATGTCTGACGCGCAACGCCTTTCTACTGCCGAGTGCCTGCGCGGCGCGCGCATTGTCTTCGACCGCGAGCTAGAGTCGTACTTCGACTCGCCCATTGCCTATGCGTACGCCGCGGTCTTCTTGGTGCTGTCTTGCACCACCTTTATGAACTCCTTTTTCCTCGACGGGGTCGTCGATATGGGGCCGTACTTCACCGCGCTGCCCTTCCTGCTGATCCCCTTCGTCCCAGCCATTACCATGCGGGCCTGGGCCGAAGAGCGCGCCCAGCACACCTTTGAACTGCTGATGACCCTGCCTCTGCACTCCTTGCAGGTCGTGCTGGGCAAGTATCTCGCGGCCCTCTGCTTCTACGCCATCGTCCTCGCCGGTAGCCTGCCCATCGTGCTGATGCTCCTCTCCCTCGGCGATCCGGACCTCGGGCGCATCTGCGCGAGCTATCTCGGCGCGCTGCTGTTGGGTGCTTTATTCCTCTCCTTCGGCCTGTTTGCCTCCGGCCTGACCCGCGACCAGATCGTCGCCTTTGTGCTCGCCGCGCTCTTCGGCTTCTTCTTTGTGCTGAGCGGGCACGAGAAAGTCGTCGAAGTCCTCGACGGACTAGCGCCAGCCTATCAGGCGGGCACGTGGCTGTACGAGACCATATCGGTCCTGCCCCACTACGAGGCTTTCGGCCGCGGCGTAATCGCCCTCGCCGACCTGCTGTACTTCGCGTTGATGAGCGGTTTTTTCGTCTCCATGAACTATCTCAGCCTCCAGAGATCCAAGTATTGAAGCGGCACTTCCTGCTCCAAATCGCGCTGGCTTTCGCGCTACTATTGGGCATCGTCGCGTACGCCAGCCGCCTTCTGAACCTGACGGGCAGTTGGACTCTAGACCTAGCGGGGGACGACATCGCCACGCTCGCACCAGCGACCAAGCGCTACCTCCGCTCCTTAGAAACCCCGCTCTCCATCACTTACTTTGCCACCGCCCGCGAAAACATGCCGGCGCACCTCAAAGAACTCGAGCCCCAAGTCCGCCGGCTCCTGTCGGCTCTGCGCGACCAAGCGCCTGGCCGCATCGATTATCGGGTCATCGACCCGGACCAAAGCGGGCGCGCTGGCATCGGCTATGCGGCTAGCAAAAGGGCCTCCTCCTTCAGCGTGCGGCGAGTATTGCACGACGAGCATTCCGAGCAAAAAATCTGGTCCTCGCTGGTAATCGCGCGCGCCGACGCGCCCGAAGTGCTCGTCCAAAGCATAGAGCCAGAACACCTGCCTTATCTAGAAGAGTACGTCATCGCCCAACTACAGGCCGGACGAGCGCCGCCGCAACCGACCTTTGGCGTCTCGGCACCGCCGCCCTTCCAGCTTTTGGCGGCCTTTCTCAACGAGGCCGGGCCGGTCGTCGAGCTCGATCTCAATAGCAACCCTACCATCCCCCCGGAAATCGA
>JAPOYQ010000924.1:2791-5682 GCA_026706505.1 Gemmatimonadota bacterium | reverse complement strand
GCCCGAAGTCGCCACGCCCGAGCACGTGCGGCAGTTGCTTGCCTTCTTAGAATCCGGCCGCAGTGCCGTACTCGCTGGCAGCACCTACCAGATCGGCTACTCCCCACAGGAGGACGCGATTTCCTATTGGGTACACCACGCGCCGCCTGCTTGGGGGCAACTGCTCCAGCCCTTTGGCCTCCGACCGGTGCCAGACCTGCTCGTCGATAAAAATACCGGACCGGTCATCCTCGACATGGGCGAAGTCGTCGCGCCCTTTCACCTTCGGGTGCTGCCCGCTTTTTACAACATGAAAAGCTTTGCCGCACCAGGTCGCGGCGGGCTTAATTTCGTCGCCGCTAGCGCGCTCGAAGTCGATCCGCAGGCCGTACAAGCCAAAGGCTTCCACGCGGAAATCGTCGGCACCACCACCGAAAGCCCCCGCGTCCTGCCCTTACCCACCGGTCCCTTTACCGATGCCGACTTAACCGGCGGCTTGCCCGTGCCCAAACAAAATTTACTGGTCCTGCTCAAGCCGGACGATCCTTGGCAGGGGCAGCTATTCGTCTTGGCCAGCGCGTCGCCCTTCCAAGACGGCATCATCAACCAACCCGGCTACGCCCACCGCGTCTTCCTGCAAAATCTCATCCGCACCTATGGCCAACCAGAGCGCGTATTGCGGGGGCGCGTCGAAAAGGGCGGGGCACAGCGACTGGTCCCACCCGGCGCACTCGCCCGTTTCTTCTGGCGGTTCTTTGCGGTCTTTTTGGTGCCGCTGGCATTTGTAGGTCTCGGCGTTAGGCACTATCTGCGCTACAGCCGCCCGAGTTGGACGACCGGCCGTTGGGGCCGCCAGCTCGGCCTCGCCTGCTTGGTGCTCCTCGTTGGTGCACTCGTCTGGCGCGGCCGCGGCCCCTATCTCGACCTGACGGCCGACCAACTCAACACGCCCTCTCCGCTCTTGGGTCGCTTGTTGCAGGGCACGTCCCTATCCGCCGAACTGATCGCCACGCACCGGGCCTCCATGCCCCGGCAACTCAAAGACGCCGAAGACCGCATCCGCACCTTGCTCGCCGACTGCAACATTCCCCTGCGCGTAATCCGGCCCGACGCGCTGACTCCCAACCAACAGCAGACGTTCGCCTCAGAGGGGCTAACACCCTTCCCAGTCGAAAGAGTCCTCCACGACACGCTCGCCACCCAATACGTATGGAGCGGCCTGCGCCTACTAAGCGATGAGCGCAGCATGGCTGTACCGCGCCTCGACCAACACACTCTGCGCCACCTTGAATTCCTCCTAGCCGCAGCCTCCCACAGCCTGCAACAGGGGCGCAAAATGCGCGTGGCCGTCATCTCCGACTTGCCGCGCCTCTCGCCAGCCGAAGCCCTCGAAGACTACCAGAAGAAGGGCCTCATTGCCCCGGGCGGCACCGACGTGTACAGCGACTTGAAAGCCCTGCTCGCCGACTATCTCTACGACGTCCACTACATCAACCCCCGCACGCCGAACATGCCTTCAGACGTAGATGTCTTGCTGTGGATGCAACCGCGCCGCGACTCGGGTCCGATCCTGCTGCTGCTAAGCCAGCATCTCGCGCAGGGGGGCAAGGCTATTGTCGCCATGCAGCACTTCAACATCCAGCAGCGCCAGTACCGCGGCTCGGGGTTTCAGACGGTGTACTGGCCTCAGCCCCAATTCCAAGACCTCGATCGCTATCTCCAGCTCTTTGGCATCGAACAGGTCCGCGAAGTGCTCTTCGACCGCACCCAGTCTCACCTCGACTTAGAGACCCAAGTCAACCGCACTGCCGTGCGCGAGTACGACCCGCAAAAGGTCGCCTTGCCTTTCTTGATCCGCGCCGTCGGCCAGCACTACGACCACACCTCGCCGATCACCCGACATCTCGGCGATCAGCTCTTTATCTGGGGGAATCGCTTTGCCCTGAACCCGACAGAGCTAAGCAGTGCGGGAATAACGGCCCAAACCCTGATCTCCACCTCGCCCCAAGCCTGGGCGTACCCATGGCAAGGAGGTTGGCTGCCGCCCGAGGTATTCGCCCCGCAGACGTACCTACCCGGCCCCCAACCCCTAGCTGCGCTGCTTACCGGTCCCTTTCCCGAGGTCGCCTTTACTGAAAGTGAGGATGGCCGCGCCACGCTCCAGCGCGTGGGCGAACGTCCGCGACAAACGGGAGCCCTATTCCTAATCGGCTCTTCGGAAATGTTCAAAAACGAGCATTTGCTGACCCCGGGCTTTCAGCACGATCAATTCTTGCTCAATGCCGTGGCGTACAACGCTTATGGCGAGGAGCTAGCTACCTTACAGGCTCGACAACCGACTCCGCGCGGCTTCCCCTTCCAGAGCACCGAGGCCAAGCGTCTGTGGCGCGTGTTCGTGGTGGGCGCAGGACCGTTGCTGTTTTTGGGCTATGCCCTCTATCGCCGCACGAGGCGCACGTGATTCGCTTGCTCTGCGCCTTAGGGGCCTTCCTGGTCCTGCTCGTCCTCGGGGAGAGCGCGCTGCGCGAGCATCAGCGCACGGTGCGTCGCACCGCCGGTGCTCTGCGCCTCTTGACACCCGAACCGGCCTCAGCAATCGCTCAGATTGAGGTCCACGCTGCCGGACGCCGTTGGCACTACGTCCGGCGCGGGGGTACTTGGCATTTTCCAGCGTATCACCGCGCCTTTGTCCTCAACCGCCGCGTCGAGTACCTACTCCAGAGCCTGCTCGCCACCCCAGCAACCTTCGTCTCGACCGAGCCTGGGGACTTGGCCCGCTATGGTCTCGGCCCGGGTAGCGTCCGCATCCACCTGCTCGACCAACAGGGACGCCCCTTGCTCGAAGTGCGCCAAGGGCGTGGAGCACCGGGAGCCCGCTCTGGAGAATCCTATGTCCAGCGCGTTGGTGCCGA
>JAPOYQ010000924.1:0-2781 GCA_026706505.1 Gemmatimonadota bacterium | reverse complement strand
GTCCACGCCCTCGACACCGCACCGCCCGCGCCGATGCTCGACCGCCGCGTCCTACCCCAAGCCCTGCAGCGCAAGGGTCTCCGGCAAATCGCCTTCGCGGGCGACCCCTCCTATCCGGTGCAATCTCTCAGCCGTCAGCTAAAAGCCATGACGGCACCGGGTCCTATGATGCCAACCTACGAGTGGATCGCTTTGTCTGCAACGGGCGCGGAAACCTGCCTCTCCGCCAGTGTAGAAGCCTACACCGACTTCCTCAAACGTCTGACGTGGTCGGCGTTGCACGATCCGGGCCGCACCGATGCCTTTGCCCGAGCCAGCTATCTCTATCTCGAAGACGAAGAGGGCACCATAGACACCCTCGCCATTGGCGCAGCCGACGACCGAGGCCGCTACCTCCGCCTCCACACCACGGGCCACGTCTTCTCCATAACGCCTGAAAGAGCCGCTCTCCTCTTCCCCACTCGCTCCGCCCTCCTCGACACGCTCCCCCAACCCTCGCCCTACCGCCAAGCCGAGCCGTTCTAGGCCACTAGCCATGCTCTATCGCAACCTGCTGCGCCACCAGTGGAAAGAGTTCCTACGCAACCCCTCTTGGAGTGGCATAAGCGTCGCCTACGCCATTTTTCTAGTTCTGCTAGCGCTGTACTTCCTGCTCGTCCTCGCCCTCTCAGGTGCCTTCATCGGTCATCTGCTAACTAGCCAAGATCCCACAGCCGATGTCGTCCGCGTAGTCAATCAACACTTATTGAGCGGCTTCTTGCTCTTATTTTTAACCCGCTTGCTCTTTCAAAACACGCCGCAGGTAAAAATCGGCCCTTATCTTCACTTGCCCATTTCCCGGCCCGCGCTAGCGCGATTTTTCTCTTTCGCGGCCCTGTTCCACCTGCACAACCTATTGCCGCTGGCCTTCTTCATCCCGTTCTGGATCAGCAATCTAGCGCTAGATTACCCTGCTTTTACATCGCTGTCTTGGTTGGCGGCTATCGTGGCGGTTCTCGGTCTATCCAACTACTTGGTCATCTGCATCCGCCTAGTCTTGATCAGACGCGCCTTGCCTGTCTGGCTCTTGGGTGGTGGTACCTGCGGTCTAATCGCGCTGGATTATTGGCGGCAGTGGGGCTATACGGGCGCGCTGTCGAGCGCGGCATTCGACTCTTTGCTGGGACCAGGCGGCCCTGTGTTGGCACTGGCCCTGCTAGTGGCGACCTGCCTGCTCTTTGGCTTGACCTGTCGCTTGTTAAAGGACCATTTACACGATGAAGCCCCGTCCGAAAAAGGCTTCACTACTGGGTCTCAAAGCCTGCTCGACCGGCTGGCCGACTTGGGGCCGGTAGGCCGACTAATGGCGCTAGAAATTAAACTGGCGATCCGCAACAAGCGCCCCCGACAAATCCTGTGGTCTGCCCTGATGTTTGTGCCGTTAGGGTTGATAAACCTCATGCTTTATACCCGTGGTTCATCCGACTCCACATTCCTCTACTATCTTTGGGGGTTCTTTCTCACTAGTGGGTTCGCGCTCAACTACGGCCAATTTATGTTCGGTTGGGAGAGTCTTTATTTTGACGGCCATCTGGCCCGTCCGGTCAATTTACGCCACCTGATATGGGCCAAACTATTGCTGCTGCAAGTCTCCTGCCCGGCATTGGCGCTAGTGTGCCTACCGTTCTTGCTGATCTTGACCCCCGAATCGCTCGTCACGTACAGCGTCTTTCTGCTCTACAATATTGGTTTCAGCACTGCTTGTATGCTTTTCTTCGCCACCATGAACCGCAAACGCCTCTATATCGCCCCTTCCTCATTTTTTAACCAGCAGGGCACCTCCCTGCATCACCTGCTAGCCATCATTCCCTTGCTAGCCCCACCCGCGATTCTAATGCTGGCGACCGACTGGGGCCCATCATCTCTAGCTGTCGGTGGCCTGCTGTGCTGGGCACTCAGTCCTGTTTGGATTCGTTTGTTGGCTCATCGGCTGCAAAAGTGCAAGTACCGCATGGCTGCCGGTTTTAGGGGGAGTACCTGAACATGCACCTACAAGTCCAAAATTTGCAAAAGCGCTACGGCCTAGCCACGGTCCTCGACCTGCCCGAACTCGATATCGGCAGCGGTGCCAGCTTCGGATTGGTGGGCAACAACGGCGCTGGCAAGACCACCTCTTTGCGCCTCGTCCTCGATCTGATTCGTCCAAACAAAGGCCAAGTACTGATCAACGGGCAAAACGTGGCCCAAGACGACGCTTGGAAAGGCTATACGGGATCCTACCTAGGCCCTGCCTTCCTAATCGACTATCTAACGCCCGTGGAATACATCCACTTCGTCGGCAGCCTGTACGGCATGAGTCCAGACCAGATAGAGGAAAAATGGGACCACCACCGCCCCTTTTTCGGCGATCAACCGCTCGACGGGAGCGAGTATATCCGCAATTTATCCGAGGGCAATAAGAAAAAAGTGGGGCTTGTTGCAGCCTTGATGGTCGAGCCGCGGCTGCTGGTGCTGGACGAACCCTTTGCCAATCTCGATCCGACGAGCCAAATCCGCCTCAAGGACATGCTGAAAACCCTCGACCAAACCACCCATACTACGCTCGTCATCTCCAGCCACGATCTCAACCACATCACCGAGGTCTGCCGCCGGATTGCCGTCATTGAGCGCGGCATCATCGTGCGCGATATCAGCACGGCCCCAGATACGCTGCGAGAATTGGAGCACTACTTTGCCGTCGAGGAAACGTAAAAGGTTCAGTCGCGCTCGTCGGATTCCGCTGGCTGCATACGCGGTGTCCGC
>JAPOYQ010000881.1 GCA_026706505.1 Gemmatimonadota bacterium | reverse complement strand
CTTCTTCGTATTCTGAGTAGACAAAGGTGCTGTAATGGGCACCGCCGCGGCCGGTGTCCGAGGGGGTGCGGAAGTTGCCCACGGGTTTGAAATTGTAGCCGAGGGTCGGGACATCGACGGTGCCCATGGCCCGGATCCAGTTGCACCACTCCTCGATTTTGGCATCTCGATCTTGTTGCGCGAGGGTGATTTCGTCCGGGCCGGTTAAGGCGGCGTTGTAAAAGCGGAGGCCGTTTTTTTCGGCGCGGGCGCGGACTTCGCGTAGATACTCGACCATCTCGGGGTAGGTGTGCAGGTCGAGGGGGAGGGAGTTGACGGTCAGATAATCGACGCCAATGGCTTTATAGTAGCTCAGGTTGTCGTCGGTGACGCGGTCGTGGGGGAGCTGGTCTTGGATATACATGGCGTCTCCTTTGGGTTAAGTGGCTACCGCACCAGATTTTGGCTATATACACTTAGGAAAAGAAAGGCATCGTCCTCGCGATGTGCCAATCGGCCTTCCACACGAAATATGGGATTGCCCAAAATGCCAAAAGAACTGTCCCTCGCCGGGGTCCAACAATCCGCCGAACAGATCGCCCAGTGGATCGAGAGATTTCATCGAGATGGGTATCTGCTCGTTAAAAACGTTCTCCCGCCGGATTGGTGTGCGCAATTGCGGGCCGATTTGGACTGGGCGCTGGCGGACAATCCAAATGGACTGAACAACTACAGCGAGTACACGAAGCTCGCGCATCGGTTATTCGAGACGAGCGAGGCGAACCTGCACCTGTTCGATCTCGAACCGATTGTGAGCTTCGCGGAGGCGTTGGTGGCGCCGAATTGCCACGTGATTCACAACAATTCGTTCCAGACGCTTCCGGGCGGAGGCCTCTCGACGTGGCATCAGGACGACGCTCCGCACTACGTCGTCACAGACGGCAAGCCGCCGCCGAATGTCCTCCTCCCGGTGCTGTTCTTCACGGCCAACTACTATCTGACCGATGTGGATACGCCGGCGCACGGTGGGACGGAAGTGATTCCGGGAACGCACCTGTTCGGCAAACCGCCGGTCGAAATCGAGGGCTCCGAATGGGAAGAGAAAATCGTCCACAACAGCGCCCCGGCGGGGAGTGTTGTCATGTTCAACAATCAGGTGTGGCATCGCGGCGGGCCGAACCGCAGCGACCGCACGCGCTATATCACCCAGGTGACGTATGCGCGCCGGATCGTCGGGCACAAGTACTACCCGTTTATGAACTATCAAATGCCGCCGCATGTGTACGAAAATGCGAATCCCCGCTTGAAAAGGCTGCTCGGCTTCCTCGACCACGGCGCGTATGGCTAGCTGACTGGAGAAAGGCTCATGGCGAACCCATACGGTAGTCTTCTAATTGCCATACTGCTAGTATCGAGCGCTTGTCTGGCTGTCAAAAGTACTCAGAGCCAGCCATCGATTGCGACTATCACCGGCGAAATCCGGGACCCGACTTCGCGGGAAATCACATTTAGTTATGAATCGCCGTCGGCACTGGAAAGCTCCGAGCAGCGCATCGTTCTCGATAGTCTAGACCGCTTCGCCTTTGAGCTGCCTGTCGTCCGAGGGATCCCCGTCTGGGGGCATTACGAGAGAAGGCGATCAATCTTCTTCGTCGAACCCGGCGACAGTCTGCACATCGTCGTGGAGGAGGGCGTTTACTCGTTTAGCGGTCCCAACGCGGACAACAGCCGCTTCATAGCCGAGTTGGGGCCGCGCTTTCGCTCCTCCCGCCTCGGCGGCTACAAGGACCTGGAGGTGGAGGATTTCAAGCGCCAGATGGAGCAGCGGCGACGGGAGCGGTTCGAGTTTCTAGCCGAGGGGCGCGAGCAATACACCCTGTCTCTAGGGTATATTGACCATGCGACGGCTAACTTCAATTACGGGTGGGCCGAACTCATGATGGCCTACCCGACAAATTATCGCATTGTCAACGGTCGCGAAAACAGAGATATCACCCCGGAGTACTACGACTTCTTACAGGGAATCCCCTTGGTGAACGAAAAGGCCATAGGCACAGACAGTTATAGTTGGTTTCTGGGACTTTTCTTAGACTGGGAAGACCGGAATCTGTCGGAGGCCATCCAGACCCAGGTTGACTCGATATATACTACTCCAGTAGGCCGGACGTGGAATTTGGCAAAGAGATACGATCTGGCCAAGCAAAAACTGGAGGGGAGAGTACTCTACTGGTTTCTGGCTGGAGAACTGATCGATGGGTTCAAACGCGGCGGCAGCGAAGCTTTTGCGTTGACCTATCGCAAGTGGGAGGATTTCCAGCAGATCAATCCGCACCCGGAATACAATGAACCTGTCCAGGCCGCTCTGGATGAGGCGCTCAAGCTACAACCTGGGCAATCTGCGCCCGCTTTCACGCTCGACGACCTTGATGGCCAGCCCGTATCGCTGGGGCAGTTCAAAGGGCAAGTGGTTCTGCTCGACTTCTGGTCGAGTTGGTGCAAGCCGTGTATCAGCGACCTGCCCAATCTCCGCAAAATCAAGGAAAAAACGGCCGGCTGGCCGGTCGTCTTCCTCAACATATCGCTGGACGTGGATGAGGCTGCTTGGCGAGAAGCGGTTGATAAACACGAGATCGAAGGCGTCCACGTGCGCGCGGCCGGCTGGTTTACTGAGGTAACCAAAAGCTACCAAGTGAGTGTCCTTCCTGTGTATTACTTGGTGGACTCCCAAGGACTGATCTTAGATCGTCTGTCTGGAGTCAAGGATACAGACGAGATTGTCGCGATGATCGAGCAGGGCTTGTGAGAACTCTGCGCTTTGCGAATGAGATCATCCCGTATTGTGGTGCGGTCTGTCTTGCTGGCTGGCGTGGGGACGATGGTGGCTGTGGCTGATGGGGGTGCAATTATAGGTGGTGGCGGTGTTTATTGGATTGGCGCTGTTGATCTTTATTGGGATTAGCCGGATTGTGGCCCAAGCGTCCCTTGAGCAGGCCCTAACTAAATGGAGACCCCATGACGAACGCATATTGTAGCCTCCGAATTGCCATACTGATAGCGTCGAGCGCTTGTCTGGCCAGCGCTCAGAGCCAGCCATCAATTGCGACCATCACCGGCGAAATCCGAGATCCAACTTCGCGGGAAATCACATTTGGCTACGAGTCGCCGTCGGCGCTGGAAGACTCCGAACAGCGCGTCGTTCTTGACAGCCTAGACCGCTTCTTCTTCGAACTACCTGTCGTCCGAGGGACCCTCGTCAGGGCCTATTATAATGACGTGCGGTCGATGTTCTTCGTCGAACCCGGCGACAGTCTGCACGTGGTCGTGGAGGAGGGCTTTTCCGACTCTTCCTACTCGTTTAGCGGTATAGGGGCCGACAATAACCGCTTCGTGGCCGAGTGGATGGCCGAATTTGGTCGTCCCCGTCTGGATTACGAGGGGCTGGAGGCCGAGGATTTCAAGCGCCAAGTAGATCAGCGACGTCGAGATCAGTTCGAGTTTCTGGCCGCAAGGAGTAAAGAATACGCGCTGTCGCCAGGGTTTGTCGACTATGCGATAGCCCACTTCAATTACGAGTGGGCCAATCTCATGATTTCTTACCCGACGGAGTACCGCTTTGCCAACGGCGAGGATAACAGCGACCTCCCCCCGAAGTACTACGACTTCCTGCAGGAAATTCCTCTAGTCGATGAGAAGGCTATTGGCACGATGGACTATCACACGTTTCTGGTGCGGACCTTGGACTGGGAGCGGCGGGAACAGATAGAGCAAGCCTTTCTATTCAGAAGTGGATCTATTGGTCGGCCGCCCAGAGATCGCGGGGAATTAGATAAGATGTCCAACCCATTTAGACGGCCCAATCTGTCCGAGATGTACAATCTATCGGATCTGGAGTTGTCGGAGGAGACCGTGGCCCAACTTGACGCCCTGTACGAAAAGGAGGGCCGGGGGTTCAAGCTGTCGCAGATGGTCGATTTGTCGGCGGTTGGGTTATTGTCGGCTGCTCAGGTCCGGCTCGACTCAATGTACGAAAAGAAGAGACGTCCCAAGCTATCCCAGAGTTTTGACTTGTCGGTATTTGGTCTTTCAGAGACTGACCAAGCCCGAATCGACGCCTTATTTGAAAAGTCTAAGTCCTATAGCTTCTTCACTTCAAGTGAGGTAGAGGAGGCTAGCGTGGATACGACGGGTGGATCTGTGGCGTTCTACTTGCCGCTAGAAATAAAGCAGGATTCTCTAAAAAAAGAACCACCCAAACTATCCGAGAAACTCAATCTATCGTGGCTGTCAGAACCGGCCCGTGCCCAACTCGATTCGATGTACGAACACCCTCAGAGGCCCAAGCTGTCCGAGAGAATCGATCTATCGAGCCTTGGTCTGTCGGGGGCGGTGCAGGCCCAACTTGATTCGATGACTACAACTACAGGGCCCGTTACTCTGAAGACGTGGAGTAGTTTTTCGGCAAGGTACGGTCAGGCCAAAGAAAAACTGGAGGGGCGAGTGCTCTACTGGTTTTTGGCTGGAGAGGTGATTCACGGCTTCAAGCGCGGCAGCGACGCCTTTGAGTTGGCCCAGCACATGTGGGAAGAGTTCCAAGAGATCAACCCGTACCCGGAATACACCGAGGTCGTCCAAGCGGCGCTACATAAGGCCCTGAAACTCCAGCCCGGGCAACCCGCGCCCGAATTCACCCTCTACGACCTCGACGGTCAGCCCGTATCGCTGAGCCAGTTCAAGGGGCAGGTGGTTCTGCTCGACTTCTGGGCGAGTTGGTGCGTCCCGTGTATCGACGACCTGCCCGATCTCCGCAGAATCAAGAAAAAGGCGGCGGATCAACCCTTGGTCTTCCTCAATCTGTCGCTAGACACGGATGAGGCCGCTTGGCGAGAGGCGATTGATAAACACGAGATCGAAGGCGTCCACGTGCGCGCTGACGGCTGGGGTGCGGACGTGGCCAAGTCCTATCAAGTGAACTCCTTGCCTTCGTATTATTTGGTGGACTCGCAAGGATTGATCGTGGAGCGTCTTAGGATACTACGCAATACAGACGAGATTGTGGCGATGATCGAGAAGAGCTTGTGAGCACGCTGAACAGGCGTCCCTTGTAAGCTCTGGCAAATCCCTCACGGCCTTTCTCGGCCTACAATATTTTGCAATTAATGGGTCAGCATTAAAACGCTGGCCCATTTTTTTGCCTGCTAAAAAAATACTTGCCTGAGCATACAGGATGTTTTATTATGTCAGTGTATCGGTATAGCGATACACTGACACTACAAGAAAATCTCGACGAGGAGGCACTATGAAACGCAACAGCCGGCGCCCAAGGCAGGGGTAGGACAGCTAAGGAGAGTCGCCATTGCGCATAGATCCATCCAGTGGGGTGCCCATCTACCTGCAGATCATTGAGCAGGTGAAGTACCAGATCGCCACCAAATTGCTCAAACCGCACGACGAACTGCCTTCGGTGCGGGCCTTGTCTAGGCAGTACTTGATCAATCCCAATACCGTGGTGCGGGCCTATTTGGAATTAGAGCGCGACGGGGTGATCTACAAAAAGCGGGGCATGGGCACTTATGTGGCCGAAAAGGATGTGACCATGAGTCAGGAGGAAAAATTCGAGATTGTGCGGCAAATGCTCGATAAAGCTCTGGTCCAGGGGACTGAGCTAGGGCTGAGTCCGGCGGAGATGCAGCAACTCTTTCAGAAGCGTCTGGACCAGTTCGGCAAAGAGGAAAGCGAATCGATATGACGGATACAGCGATCGCCATCGCCGGTTTAACCCACCGCTTTGGCCAGCGCACGGCTGTGGACGATCTCCAGATAGAAGTGCACGCCGGTGCGGTCTGCGGCTTTTTGGGGCGCAATGGAGCCGGTAAGACCACGACCATCAACATACTGATGAATCTGCTCCAACCCACGGCCGGGCAGGTGGAGGTGCTAGGGCTAGATCCAGGACGGGACTCGCTGGCGCTGTGGCGGCAGGTAGGGTACGTAGCGGAGAATCCGATCCTGTACGGGTGGATGAAGGTGCGGGATTTAGTCTGGTTCACTGGCCAGTTCTACGACACTTGGAACCAAAGCAAAGTCGAGGGCTTCATCGACCGTTTTGGCTTGGACCCGGAACAGAAGGTCAAGCATCTCTCTCGCGGCATGAACGCCCAATTGGCCTTGGCTTTGGCCTTGGGGCACGAGCCGCGACTGCTGATCCTCGACGAGCCGGCCTCGGGGCTGGACGTGGTAGTGCGGCGCGACTTTCTCGAGAGCATCATCGGGCTACTCCAAGAGGAGGGGCGCACAGTCTTTCTGTCGTCACATCTGGTGCATGAGGTGGAGCGGGTGGCCGACCGGGTGGCCATTGTCGAGGCGGGTCGGCTGCAAGTGGAAGGGACGGTGGATGAGGTGAAACAGTCGGCTAAGCGGGTAGTGGTACACTTGGCGGAAGATGAGGGCGAATTGACTGGTATTTCCGGCTTGCGGGAGGTGCGAGGAGAGGGAACACAGCGGCTGTTGACGGTGGTGGGGTACGGCGCAGAACAAGCCGCCCAGATAGAGGCACAGGGCGGCCGGATTGCGGACGTGATGGATCTGAGCTTGGAGGATGCTTTCGTCGCCCACGTCCACGACGCGGAAGGAGGCCAATCGTGAATCCGCTACGGGCGTTGATCTGGAAAGAAGGGCGCGAGGCGAGCTACAAAATCGCCATTGGTGCCTGCTTGGGGCTATTCGTCGGGCTGAACTATGACGACTCGGATCTCTTATCCCATCTGGTAGGCGTGCTCGGCGCTGTGCTGATAGGCATGGACGCGGTGGCCGGTGAGCGGAGCCGGGGGACGTTGCCCTTCCTGTTTATCCGACCGTTGGACCGAGGCCGGTTGCTGGGGGTGAAGTTTGTGGTGGGAGCCACCGGGTTGCTGGTTGTACTAGCAGCATACTGGGCCGGAGTGTACATCGGGCTGTCGGAAGGGGACAATCCCCCGTTCTTGTGGGGCTTTTTCTGGGACCCGATTGACCTGGAACTGGAGGCGATCTTGGTAGATGTCGGGTACGGCCGCATCCTACTGTTGTGGTTTTTCTTCTACCTGATCCTGTACACTGCGGTGTTTCTGGCGTCGATCTTTAGCGACTCGTCTATCAAAGCAGCAATGATCGGCCCGATGGTGGTTTGGGTCGGCTGCTTCTTTGGGGGACACATAGTATTAAACACATGGGGACCCATATCTTGGTATTATACCGAGTTGGTCTTCCAGACTAATTTCGAATCGGAGGCCGGGATACTGCGGCCGGCCTTCGAACCATCACTGCTGCTGGCTAGGGCCGCGGTAGCCACCCTACTGGCAGTCGGCGTGCTGCTATGGGCCCGTCGGGCGTTCAGAGCGCTGGCGAGTAGATATTTCCAGTGGACTGTGGGCGCGCTTTTCTTGGTGAGCTTTGGGGTCACTACGATCGGGTCAATAGAAATAAAGGCCCGTCCTGAGCGTGCCTTGGTTGAGTCGGTGGGCCATCTCTCCTATGAGGTGCCCGTCGTAGATTTGGCACTGCAAGATCGGTTGGCGGTGGTGCTACTGGAGCGGGGGGTGAGCGTAGTGGATGTGGCGGACTGGCAGGCACCAAAGGAAAGGGGCCGGACGGAAATAGAAGGTTGGCGGCTCTGGCGGCTGGCCCTGTCCGGTTCGACTGCCTATGTCTGGGGATCGGCCGAGGCGCAAGACAGTGTGGGAGTGGCCGTATTCGATCTCAGTCAGCCCGAGCGCCCCCAACTGCGGGCACAGCGCTTCCTCTATCCCATTGAGATGGGTTCCTCCCCCTTGTTGATGCACACTCCTAGGCTGGTGGGGTGGGCCGCATGGGAGGGACATCTGTACGCTGGTCTGCTTGGGAGCGAATCGCTCGAACTGCACAGTTTCGACGTGCGGGAAGGCGGTCTGCCTCAATCGGTCCACGTGCTACCGATAGTAGAGCGGGTTAAACACGTCTGGCCCAAAAACTGGGAGATGCGCTGGGCTGGCCCACATGCCTTTCTGACTTTGGGCCACGATTTCGTCGTCCTCGATCTAACTGATCCTCGTCGCCCTGCAGAGTTGAGCCGGACGCCCCTGCGCCGCTTTGGACCCTCCAAACAGTACGAGGAATCCATCGAAAAACTCCATCACCAGCTAGCTTCCGGAGCACTGTCGGACTCGATCTCGTTCCGACTGGAGATGAAAGAGTCCAGCCGGGGGTGGAGGTTGCCGGAATCACTGGAGATGCGCCAGTATGGAACCTACGGCGAGAACATCCACCAGATTGCCGTACCGCCGGGTCTGGGTCCCATCTCGCTGAACGGTGACAAGGCGTATGTCCAGCGGCACTGGCCCGAGGAGCTAGCCGTGCTGGACATGGGCGATCTGCGTCAACCAGTGGAGGTCGAATACGTTCCCGATAAATATTTCCCTCTTGGACTGGTCATCCACGGCGATATTGCCTACGTCCAGAGATGGTCCAAGCTCGATGCATATTCCGTGACCGATTACGGTGCCCTGCCCTGGCGGGCGATACTATACTTTGAGGATTCACGCACTCACAAGCATTACGACCCTACTCCCACCCCCTATTTATTTGCCCCCGAATCCAATAACCTCATCTTGGCGGACGATCATATCTGCGCGGTTCTGAAAAACAACCTCGTCGTCTTCGAGGCCCTGCAGGACGATTGAAGAGCATTCCTAACGTTCGTTTGGCGGACAATATGAAACTCATCGGAGCCCTCGCCACCTTGAACGAAATTGCAGTTCAATCCGTATAAATGAAAGTTGTTAAACCTAAATTTTGCAGGAAGCCTCATGACGAATACATACGGTAGCGTCCTAATGGCCATACTCATCGCGTCAAGCGCTTGTCTGGCCAGCACTCAGGGCCAGTCATCGGTTGCGATCATCACTGGCGAAATTCGGGAGCTAACTGCGCGGGCAATCACATTTAGCTACCAGCCGCCGTCGGCGATAGGCAGCGGTGAGGAGCGCGTCGTGCTCGACAGCCTGAACCGTTTCGCCTGCGAGTTGCCTGTCGTCCGAGGGACCCTAGTCAGAGGGCATTACGAGGGCGGGCAGCCGAGATGGAAGTGGGTGCAGTGGCTAGGAGCCTTCCTCTTTGATCACAGTCCCTTCATCTTCTTCGTCGAGCCCGGCGACAGCCTGCACGTGGCTGTAGAAGAGGGCTTTTTCAGTCCTTCTTACGCGTTCAGCGGCCCCAACGCGGGCAACAGCCGTTTCATCGCCGAGTGGTTCCCGAAATTTTACTCCTTTCGCCTCGACTACGAGGACCTGGAGTTGGAAGATTTCAAGCGCCAGATAGACCAGCGGCGGCAGGATCAGTTTGAGTTTCTGATCGAGAGGCGCGAGCAATACGCACTCTCTCCGGGATTTATCGACTATGCGACAGCCTACTTCAATTACGGGTGGGCCAGTAGGATGATTTTCTACCCGAAGAATTACGGGTTTGCCAACGGCCGCAAGAACAGAAATATCACCTCGGAGTACTACGACTTTCTCCAGGAAGTTCCCTTGGTGGACGAAAAAGCCATAGGAGTGGGCAGTTATCACACTTTTCTGGTACGGACCGTGGACAGGGAATTGGAAGAGACGCCTAAGCCATCTAGGCTGTACGAGTTGTATGACTTATCCGGTTTGGAGTTATCGGAGGAAACCGAGGCTCAACTCGACTCCATGTACCAAGCGAACAGGTGGCCTAGGCTATCGCAGATGGTCGATCTGTCAGCGGTCGGTTTGTCGCCGCCGGCCCAGGCCCATCTCGACTCTACGTACGGAAAGGACAGTCGGCGGCCCAAGCTATCCGTGGAGTTCGATTTGTCGAGATTCGGTCTATCGGAGGCGGCTCTGACCCAACTCGACTCATTCTTTGAAAAGAGTGGCAGAAGCTTTCGCATAAGTTCAAGTGAGGAAGATGCGTCCAAGGTGGATACGACGGACGGGATGTTGGTTTTTTACCTACCTATAAACGAACAAATGGAGTTTCTCAATTGGAAGCCGAAATTGTCCGCAATGGTCGATCTGTCAGCGGTTGGTCTGTCGCCAGCGGCTCAGGCCGAACTCGACTCTCTATACGAACACCGCGAACCGCTCAGGCTGTCCGAGAAAATCGATCTAGCGAGCTTGGGCCTGTCGGATGCCGTCCAAGCTCAGCTCGACTCGGTGTATAAGTATAAAGAACGCCGGAACAGCTATCTTTTTCCGAAAAGATACGATTTGGCCAAGGAAAAACTGGAAGGAAGAGTGCTCTACTGGTTCCTGGCCCAAGAAGTAATCGAGGGGTTTGGTAGTGACTGGGAAGCCTTTGCATTGGCTCATCGCAAGTGGGAAGATTTTCAGCAGAGCAACCCGTACCCGGAATACACCGAGGCCATCCGAGAGTTTCTACATAAGGAGTTGAAGCTACAACCTGGGCACCTCGCGCCCGACTTCACCCTCCACGACCTCGACGGTCAGCCCGTATCGCTAAGCCAGTTCAAGGGGCAGGTAGTGCTGATCGATTTCTGGGCGAGTTGGTGCGGGCCGTGTCTCATTGACCTGCCTGATCTCCGCAAAATCAAGGAAAAGACAGCGGCCCTGCCGGTCGTCTTCCTCAATGTGTCGATAGACACAGACGATGCTGCTTGGCGAGAGGCGATTGACAAACAAGAGCTCAAAGGCATCCATGTGCGGGCGGACGGCTTTGGCTCGGACGTGGCCAAGTCCTACCAAGTGACCGGCATTCCTTCGTATTACTTGGTAGACTCCCAAGGATTGATCGTGGAGTGTCCTAGGATATGGGATACAGACCAGTTTGTAGCGACGGTCGAGAAGAGTTTGTGAGCAATATGCGCAGGCGTCTCTTGATCAGCACCTGAATGGAGCAAGCTCATGACGAATACATACTGCAACCTTCTAATTGCCATGCTGATAGCGTCGAGCTGTCTGGCCAGCGCTCAAAGCCAGTCATCGGTTGCGATCATCACCGGCGAGATTCGGGATCCAATTTCGCGGGAGATCACATTTAGCTACCAGCCGCCGTCGGCGATAGGAAACGCTGAGGAGCGGGTTGTGCTCGACAGCCTGAACCGCTTTGCCTGCGAGTTGCCCGTCGTCCGGGGTGCCCTCACTAGGGGGCATTACGAGGGCGGGCAGCCGAAATGGATGCAGTGGATTGGACACTTCCTCTTTGATCACAGTCCCTTCATCTTCTTCGTCGAACCTGGCGATAGTCTGCACATAGTCGTGGAAGAGGGCTTTTTCGGTCCTTCCTACTCGTTCAGCGGTCCCAACGCGGACAACAGCCGTCTCATTGCCGAGTGGTTCCCGAAATTCTACTCTTTCCGCCTCGACTACGAGGACCTGGAGGTAGAAGATTTCAAGCACCAGATAGACCAGCGACGACAGGATCAGTTCGAGTTTCTGACCGAGAGGCGCGAGAAATACGCGCTCTCTCCGGGTTTTATCGACTATGCAACGGCCTACTTCAACTACGGGTGGGCCAGACTCATGATTTCCTATCCGACGAATTACCGCTTTGCCAACGGCCACGAGAACAGAGAAATCCCCCCGGAGTACTACGACTTCCTGCAAGAAATTCCCCTAGTCGATGAGAAGGCCATTGGCGTAGGCAATTATCACACCTTTCTGGAACGAACCTTGGACTGGGAGTCGGAGAGGCCCAAACCACCTAGGCGGCCAAGTGGAGCTATCGGCCCCTTGCCCAGTGAGCGGAGGGATTC
>JAPOYQ010000123.1 GCA_026706505.1 Gemmatimonadota bacterium | reverse complement strand
GAACAAACAGCGATGTCCACGATACAGACGATGTCACAGAGTGATCTCAGAGCCGAAGCCAAGCGCTACTTGCCGGGAGGCGTCGGTGCTTCGGCACGGCACAATCCATGCTTGGGGTACGCCCTCTACCTGCGCCATGCCGAGGGCTGCCGCATCTACGATGTTGATGGCAAGGAATACATCGATTTCAACTTGGCCCACGGAGCCGCGTTTTTGGGCTACAATCACCCGGCCACGCGCGAGGCCATGACCGCGGCGGTGGACGCGGGCATTCTCTCCGGCTACGATACTGAAGCACATATGGACCTAGCGCGACGGATCACCGAGATCATCCCCTGCGCCGAGCGCGTTCGCTACGGCAATACCGGCTCAGAGGCGACGATGGTCTGTGTCCGCTTGGCCCGCGCCCACACCGGCAAGCACAAGATTCTCAAATTCTGGGGACACTTCCACGGCCTTTACGACTACGTCATGTTCAATGCGCACACGCCATTGACGCCGGTGACTCCGGGCAGCTACGTCGAGCCGTGTGGTGAGTCTGCGGGCATGCCTCCGCAGATGGACGACCTTATCGTCGTCATACCGTGGAAGGACGAGGCCGCCTTGGAAAGAGCGCTGCGCGAGCACGGCGACGAGATCGGCGGCATCATCATGGAGCCGATCAATTACAACCAGGGTTGCATCGTCGCCAATACCGAGTACATGCAGTTCGTCCGCGACCAAGCCAGTGCTCACAATATCGTCCTCATATACGACGAGGTGCTCTCGGCCTTCCGCACCGGGCCCGACTGCGCTCAGGGGTACTACGGCGTTACTCCGGATGTTTGCGTCTTGGGTAAGGCGGTCGCCGCTGGCGCTCCGCTTACTGTTATTGCCGGCAAAGCTGAAATCATGGACCAGGTGGGACCGCTTGGCGAGGTGGCCCAGAGTGGGACCTTCACCGGCAACCCGCCGGCTGTTATGACAGCGCTGGCTACTGTCAACGAGCTGACTAGTCCGGGGTTTTACGATCACATCTATGAAGCTGGAGGTCGGTTCTGCGACGGTCTGGCCGGACTGTTCGAGCGCGCTGGCGTACCCGCCCGGGTGCAGGGATTGGGCGCGCGCTTCGGCATCTTCTTCGGATTTACCGATCCGGTCGAGCGCTTCGACGATAGCCTCAACCGCGATCAGGAGATGACCGGGAGGTTCATCCGCGCCTGCGCCGACAAAGGGGTCTATTTCCACGACTACGGCACGCTCGTCGCCGGCCACCACGGCGTGTCAGCTCAGCACACCTTGGACGATATCGACGAAGCGCTCAATCGGATCGAGAGCGCGCTGCACAGTATGTAAGCGGTGGTGAACTACAGAATTAGTCCCGCGTCAGTTGGCGGTAGCGGACCCGCTGGGGCACGATTGAATCTTCGCCTAGCCGCGCCTTCTTGTTTTCTTCGTACTCCGAAAAGTTGCCCTCGAACCAATAGACTTGGCTGTCGCCTTCAAAGGCCAGAATGTGCGTGGCGATGCGGTCTAAAAACCATCGGTCGTGGCTAATGACCACGACGCAGCCGGCGAAATTCTCCAGCCCCTCCTCCAGCGCCCGCAGCGTATGCACGTCTAGGTCGTTGGTCGGCTCGTCGAGCAGGAATACATTGGCCTGCTCCTTGAGCACCTTGGCCAGATGGACTCGATTGCGCTGTCCGCCCGAGAGCGTACCCACCTTCTGCTGCTGGTCGGCACCGAGGAAGTTGAAGCGCGCGAGGTACGCCCGCGAGTTTACCTTGCGCTCGCCCAACTCAAGCTCTTCCTCGCCGCCTGAGACCTCCTGCCAGACGGTGTTTTCCCCTACCAAGGTCTCCCGGCTCTGATCTACGTACCCCAGTTGCACGGTCTCGCCGATGCGGAGCTGGCCGCTGTCGGCGCTCTCTTGGCCGGTAATCAGCCGGAACAGGGTCGTCTTGCCCGCGCCGTTGGGTCCGATGACTCCGACGATTCCGCCCGAGGGCAGCGCAAAATCCATATTCTCGAAGATAATGCGATCGCCGTAGCGCTTGCTCACGCCTTTAGCCTCAATGGCGATATCGCCCAGCCGCGGTCCTGGCGGAATGTAGAGCTGTACCGACTCGTTCCGCTGTACTCGATCCTGATTTAGCAACTCCTCGTAGGCCCTGATCCTAGCTTTGTTCTTCTGCTGCTTGGCCCTCGGCGTCATGTGGATCCACTCCAACTCGCGCTCCAGCGTCCGCTGTCTTTCGCTCTCGCTCTTTTCCTCTAGCCGCAGGCGCTCCTTCTTCTGCTCTAGCCACGACGAGTAATTGCCCTTCCACGGTACGCCGTGTCCTTGGTCCAACTCCAGAATCCAGCCCGCCACATTGTCGAGAAAATAACGGTCGTGGGTAACGGCGATCACCGTCCCCTGGTACTGATGCAAATGCCCCTCCAGCCACGCCACGGTTTCGGCGTCGAGGTGGTTGGTCGGCTCGTCGAGGAGCAGGATATCCGGTTGGCGGAGCAACAGCCGACACAGTGCCACCCGCCGCCGCTCACCGCCTGAAAGCGTGGAGACTTCCTGGCCTTCGGGTGGACAGCGCAGCGCGTCCATGGCCATATCCAGCCGACTGTCCAAATCCCAGGCTCCGGCCGCGTCGAGCTGTTCGGCCACGGAGGCCTGCCGCTCGATCAGGGCGTTCATGGCGTCGTCGTCCATGGGCTCGGCGAACTGGGCGTTGATGTCCTCGTACTCGCGCAGCAAATCCACGGTCTCTTGGACGCCCTCCTCGACGATTTCCTTGACCGTCTTGCCCTTTTCTAACTCGGGCTCCTGCTCTAGGAACCCCACGGTAAATCCCGGCTGGATGCTAATGGTCCCCTCGTATTCGGAATCGATGCCCGCCATAATCCGCAACAGCGTGCTCTTCCCCGACCCGTTCAAGCCCAATACGCCGATTTTGGCCCCGTAGAAGTACGACAGTGAAATGTCGGTGATAATCGCCTTCCGGTTGTAGTGCTTGCTCACCTTGTACATCGAATAGATGATTTTTTCCGCTTCGCTCATGTTATTTCAGTCCTTTATACGCTGTAAATACAATTCCTAGGTCTCGCTCAGCCCGCGCCAAGTTCGAATACGGCTGACGCCCCGGCTCCTGCAAACACTGCAAGAAGTCCCACATCATGCCCTTGTAGCCCATCAAGTCCCCTACGCCCGGAAAGTAGAGCCGCTTCCGCCGCCCCCGCAACCGCACGTATAGCCCATTGCACTCAAAGACGATTCGCCCTTCGGTCCCCAAAATCCGCGCGTGCTGAAAGGTGCCCTTGGTCAAGCTGAAGGCGTTCCAAGCGTAGCGCAACACCAACTCGGCCCCGGAGGGGTATTCAACCCGCACTATCGAGTTTCGCTCTGGCTCGCCCGCTCGGTGTCCGGGAAACTCTGCGGTCACTCGCTGGGGCGCGTCGGCGAAAAGGTCTGCTCCGAGGGCCACGAAGTGGATCCCTCCCTCCAGCAGCGCGCCATAGCCGCTTTTCCATCCCGTGGCCTGCTGTGTGAAGCGCTTGCCAAGGGTCGCCTGCTGCACTTGGCCGATAAAACCCTGCTGGATGATCCACTTGAGCAGCTTGAGCGAGGGCTTGTAGTAGTAGTTTTCCGCGATCATCAGCAGTGCATCTGGATGGGCTGCTGCGACCGCGCCAATGGCCGCCAAATCATCTGCTGTGGCGCACAACGGCTTTTCCACCAGCACCCCCTTGCCAGCCGCCAACGCGGCGACGACCTGCGGTCGATGGGCATCTGGCGGCGAGCTGATTAGCACCGCATCCACCGCGCTGTCGAGGACGTCGGCGTACGATGCGAAGACCTGCCCCCCGCCGCATTGGCGGCTGAGCGCCTCTGCGCTGGCCTGCGTGCGGCTGTGAAAGGACAGTTCGACCTTGCCGACGAGGTTTTTCGCGTGCAGGCGACCGATGGTGCCGCATCCTACTAGACAGACCTTCTTCATCGCTTTGATAGGATTCGTTCGGCGACCCGCAGTGCGTTGGCTGCGATGGTCAAGCTCGGATTTACCCCGCCCGAAGAGGGCATGAAGCTGCCGTCGGACACGTAGAGATTTTCGCTGCCCCAATAGCGGCAATCCACGTTGAGGACGCCTTCCTCTGGCGCGGTGGCGCAGCGCAGGGTGCCTATGGCGTGCGAGAAGGAATCGATCAAGTAGCGGTAGCGCAGCAGGCCGCCCGCTTGGCGCAATACGGTTTCTGCTTTGGCCAGCAGGTAATCGCGGCGGCGACAGTCGGCGGCGCTATAGGCGTGCTCTACCTGCACCAGTTCCATGCCGAAGACGTCCTGCTCGTCGGACAATGACACGCGGTTGTCACGGCTCGGCTCGTCCTCGGCAATGCAGAGCAAGTTCTGCATATAGCCAGTCAGCAGCCCGACGAGCGTCTTGAAGCCCCAGGGGGCGTGATGTCGGATGATGGGGGGCGCTGGCGTGTAGATGTCTTGGATGACGCCCACGGCCGTGCCCAATTCCGCGCGCAGGTCTTCGTAAAAATCGGAAAAGCAGAGCTGTTTGTGGAAGACCTGTTGCGGATTGGTGCGAAAGGGGAAGATGCAGTTGGCAATCCCGTTGCAGTGGCGCATGAGAAAGCGCCCAATCAGGGGGTGGTCGAATCCAGAGCGGAGCATTAGGGCCGGACTGTTGAGCGCCCCAGCGGCTAAGACTACTAAGTCGGTTGAGAGCGCGTGGGCTTGCCGGGAGGTGCTGTCCACGTATTCGACTTGTTCGACGCGTCCGTTCCGCTGCACTAGCCGCTGCGCCACCGCGCCGACGATGATCTCTAGTCCGGCCGCCGAGGCCGCGGCTAGCAAGGTGGAAGCCATGTCGTTTTTGGCCTCCACCTTGCAGGGGAATCCGTCGCAGGTGATGCAGCGCAAGCAGAGGGGCCGGGTGCGGTCAGAAAAGTTGATCGCCAGCGGGATCTTGAAGGGCCGCAGCCCGAGGGCTGTTCCCGCTTGGTAAATGCGCTGGGCCGGTGCGCTCAGTTCAACGGTGGCGTGCGGGTACGCGGTTAGTCCTGGCGGTTCGTACGGATCGGTGCCTGCTTCGCCGTGGACTCCGAGGAGTTGCTCGGCGCGGGCGTAGTACGGCGCTAGGTCTGCATAGGACAAGGGCCAGCGGGCAAAGTCCGCCGGTCGCAGCCGCAGCGACGCCCCGCCGAAAAAGACCGAGTTGCCGCCGACGACCTCGTTGGGATAGGTGCGCTGGAAGGTGCGGCGTCCGTACTGCTTGACCAACAGAGGCGAGGCCGAGCGGTAGCGCTTTTGCAACAGGATGGTGCGCTGATCCCAGTCGGCGGCGTCGCGCTTGGCCCATTGGCCCCGCTCTAGCAGTGCGGTCTTGAGCCCGGCTTGCACCAGCGCGTGGCCTACCAGCGAGCCGCCGAACCCGGAGCCGATGACTACTGCGTCATAGTGCGCCGCGTTCATGGGCGTAGAGCGCGGCCAGCCCGGCGATGATCACCAAGGCCGCGTAGTGGAACTTCTCGCGGGTGTCCAATTCGCGCTGGATGCGGGGTAGGTTGGGTTGGAATTTCCCGGACATATTGCGCTGGATGTAGGTCTTGTAGTACTCGACGGTGAATCGCTCTAGTCCGCCGTTCATGTAGATGAGAAAACCCAACCCGACTGGGTGTTCGGGATTGCCGAGAAAGTAAAAGAGCGGACTCAAGGCGGCCAAGACGACTCCAGAGCGCTGGAATTTGAGCCACTTGAACCCCTCAAAGGGCGCGTCCTTATAAGCACCCCCCAAGGCCACGAGCAGCCCAGTGCAATACCCGGTTACCAGATAGCCCCAGAAGCTCTCGATGGGCGCGGCGACGAGGAGGAAGGCGAAGACAATGGCGACGATTAGGACTCCTGCGCTATGGCGGACGAGGTCGCTGGTGATCGGGTGGCCAAAGAAGGTAATGCGGGAGGGGACGAAGTACTTTTGCTGGTCTTCGGTGCGGAAGAAGCCCTTGTAGATTTCGGCGAGGAAGCGCTCTAGGCCCATGATCAGGAAGAACATTTGCACTAGGCCGAGATGCTGGAATTGCGCGCTGAAATACGGGATGAAGTACAGCGGTAAAAAGATCGCGACGTGGAAGTACATGCTGCGCGGAAAGGTCTTGGGCTTGAAGCCTTCATACGGAGCGTCTTTGAACGCGCCCCACAGGCAGGTGTAGAGGCCGGAGACGAGGGCAGTGATAAACGAAAGAGTGAAGGTCATGGTTCGTTAGGGAGTTGTTAGAGTGGTCAAAGCATCAAATAGTAGGCTCCCCGCCTCGGTTCGGCAAACGGCTTGCGTGTTGACGTTATCTGTACCAATGGTCAGTTTTTGAGGTGATTCGGCCCCTGTTCACTGCACAATTTCAACGAGGAGTTTTTCCTATGCGGCTCGGCGTCGTCGGCATGTTGCCCTCGGACTTTCGCGAGATCAGCGACCAACACCTAGCGGCGATCAAGGCGCTCAACCTCACGGGCACGGCCTTTCACGCCCCTGGGGAAAAGCTGGCTGCCATCACCACCGCAGAGTGCCACAAGGTGCGCGATACCATTGCAACCGCGGGCATGGAGCTACCCCAGTTCGGCATTGGCTTTTCCGAGTGCCTGTTTGATCCCAACCCTGCGGTGCGCGACCAAGTAGTAGGCAAGATCGAGCGCGGCATCGAAGTCGCCCGAGACTTGGCTGCCCACACTTGCCTAATCCGCACGGGCAGCCGCAACCCAGTCGGCTCGTACTCGCCGTCGCCGCTCAATCTCACGCCCGAGGCGCACGCCCTGCTCGTCGAGACCCTCAAGCGCGTGGCGGTCAAGGCCGAGTCCGAAGCCGTCACTGTGGTTATTGAGACGCATCTGCTCACCATCATGGGGTCGCCGGAAATAAACCGCGATGTGCTGCAAGAGGTTGGCTCCAAGCGCATGACCGTGGTGATGGATTACGTCAATCATTTCCAGAACTTGGACCAAGTGTACAACAGCACCGAGCGCTTGCAGCACATATTTGAGATTATGAACCCCATCTCCAGCGTCGGGCATTGCAAGGATATCAAGCTGTCCCCTGGCTTGGTGCTCCACATCGACGAGGAAATACCCGGCGATGGCGAACTCGACCTCGCCTCCGCGCTCAAGCTGTGGCACGACGCCCATCCCGACGGCTACATGCTCCTCGAACACTTACCCAACGAGAAATATCCCAGAGCCGCCGCCAATGTTCACCGCATTCTTGCCGAAGCCGGCATTCCCGTGCATTAAACGCACAGCTAACCAAGGAGAATACTGTGATTAAACCCCACGGCGCAGAAGAACTCAAACCACTCTACGTCGAAGACGATGCAGTGCGTGCCCAGCTATTAGAAGAAGCCGCTGGCCTGCCCGCTGTAGTCGTCTCTTCGGCCGCTGCATCCTCAGCCGTCATGCTCGGCTCGGGATACTTTACTCCGCTTACAGGCTTTATGGCCGCAGCCGACGCCAAGAGCGTGGCTGCGAACATGTACACGGCCGACGGCCTGCTGTGGCCCACTCCGGTCATCAATATGATCCCCGGCGATCAGGTTCCGGAGGGTGTGGCCCCCGGCAGTCGCATTGCCTTGTTGGATCCGAATGTGGACGGCAATCCCGTTATTGCCATCCAGGAAGTGACTGCGGTCGAATTGCTATCAGATGCGGAGCGCGCCGCCATCATTGACCAAGTCTTTGGCACGGACGACGACGCCCATCCCGGAGTCGCTGCGTTCAAAGCTGCGGGCGACACTCTCATCGCCGGGCCAATCGAAGTGCTCAACTTCTCGTACTTCCCCGGCGACTTTCCTGCGACCTTTCGCACTGCTGTCGAGTTGCGCGCTGAGATCGCCGAGCGCGGCTGGGATCGGGTCGTGGCTTTCCAGACCCGCAACCCCATGCACCGCGCCCACGAAGAGCTGTGCCGCATGGCGCAGCAGGCTGTCGAGGCCGATGGCATCCTCATCCACATGCTGCTGGGCAAGCTCAAGGCCGGCGACATCCCAGCCGATGTGCGCGACGCCTCCATCCGTAAGATGGTCGAGCTCTACTTCCCGGAAAATACGGTGATGATCGCCGGCTATGGCTTTGACATGCTCTACGCCGGCCCGCGCGAGGCCGTGCTGCACGCCATCTTCCGCCAGAACAGCGGCTGCACGCATCTGATCGTGGGCCGCGACCACGCGGGCGTCGGCGATTACTACGGCGCGTTTGACGCGCAGACCATTTTCGATGATATCGACGACGCCCTTGAAATCGAAATTTTCCGCGGCGATCACACTGTCTGGTGCAAGAAGTGCAACGCGGTGGTGATGATGCGCGACTGCCCGGACAGCGGCGACGCGTACCTGTTCCTGTCGGGTACCCAAGTCCGCGAGATGCTAGCCGCTGGCGAGACCCTGCGGCCAGAGGTTGCGCGGCGAGAAGTGGCCGAGATCGTTGCGGAGTACTATCAGCGAGAGGCAGTGGAAGCCTAGGAGGTAAAACCATGGAATACCGCAGAATGGGCCGAACCGGCCTCAAAGTATCGGAAGTTTGCCTTGGGACTATGACCTTTGGCCACAGCACCGACGAACGGGAGGCCAAGCGGATCGTCGATCTGGCGTTTGACGCGGGCATCAACTTCTTCGACACGGCCGATTCGTATGGCGGCGGCGAGTCCGAGGTCATCACCGGCAAGGCGCTCAAGAGCCGCCGCCGCGACGCGGTCATCGCCACCAAGTTCTTCAACCCCATGGGTCCTGGCCCCAACGACTCGGGGATGTCGCGGGTGCGCATTATGAACGCGGTCGAAGACAGCCTCCAGCGACTGCAAACAGATTACATCGACCTCTATTACATTCACCACGTAGATACCCAGACCCCGTTGGAGGAGATGTTGCGCGCGCTCGACGATTTGGTCCGCCAAGGCAAGGTGCGCTATACTGCCTGTTCCAACTATCAGGCGTGGCGTTTGATGGAGGCGTTGTGGATTTCGGACGCGAACGGGTTGGCGCGCTTTGAGTGCTACCAACCGCAATACAGCTTGGTCGTGCGCGACATCGAGCAGGAGCTGATTCCCGTTTGTCAGCTCAAGGGGTTGGGCGTGGTGGTGTGGAGTCCGCTCGGCGGCGGCTTTCTCTCGGGCAAGTACAAGCCCGGCGAGCGCACTTTGGAAGGCACGCGTTCCGCTGATGCTTGGGCTTACCCGCAAAGCTATTTTGCCGCCAATGCCGACGAGACCTTAGAGACGCTATTAGCGGTAGCCGACGAGATGGGCCGTTCTCCGGCGCAAGTCGCCCTGCGTTGGGTGTTGGAACAACCGGCTATCACCTCGGTCATCATTGGCGCGCGCACCGTCGATCAGGCGAGGGACAACATGCTCGCTGGCAGCTTTTGTCTCCCGGACGAGGCTCGCGCCCGGCTCGACGAAGTCTCCCACCTCCCGCATCGCTACCCAGAAGCCATGGAAGCGAACATGCACGAGCGCCGCGACGACGCGGTCGATATGCCGGCGCTGGAGTGACGGGTGACGGAGTCCCCTCTCCAGACTGCCAAGACCTGCGAGCTTCACGTCCACATCGGCGGCAGCCTCTTTGCCGCCGATCTCCTCGACTTGGCCCGCGATTACTACGAAAAAATCGATTGGTCGCTGTTTGTCGATAGCTTTGAACGCACCTATGGCCGGCGGCCCGATCCGGTCGCGCTATTCCGCGAGGCGCTTCACAGCCAATGTCTCGACTCGCTCAAGGCGCACTGCGTGTACGGCGCGGAAGAGGGGGGCGACTTTGCCCATTTCCAAGCCAAGTTCAACTTGGCCATCTGCATCTATCGCCATTGGTGGAACGTCTTGGGCAAGCCAGAAGAAATACTGCACCGGATCTTTGCCCACCATCGGCGCGAAGGGCTGCGCTACGTCGAATACCGCGCCATGGCTCCCTACGACCACATTCAGCCCGAAGCCTTCGTGCAGTTTCACGAGCTGACTGCTCGCGCCATCGCCCAAGCCTGCACTGAGGACTTTACCGCCCGCTATCTCATCAGTTTGCCGCGCTGGGCGCCGCTCGAATGCTACCGACTAGTTCAACGCCTGCTCGACGAAAACGAGGATTTGGTGCCCACGATCATCGGCCTCGATTTCTGTCATTTTGAGGAGGGCTATCCGCCCGCGAGCACCCGCGCTTTCTTCCGCCGCCTGCGCCGCGACAACGAGCGGCACCCGGAGCGCGCTCTCGACGTGGCCTATCACGTGGGCGAAGTGTACTTTGACAAATCACTTGAAAGCGCAGTGCGCTGGTGCCACCAAGCGGCGGAGTTGGGTGCGCATCGCTTGGGGCATTGCACCGCGCTCGGGCTCGACCCGAAGGTCGCCGTGGCCCGCCGGCCCCAAGCCCACGAGAGGGAGCGGGTTAGCGAACGCTTGGCCCAGATTGCCTACGATTTGCATCACAAGGACGCGTTGGAAAAATTCGGCGTCCCGGTCGATGACCAAGCCCTGATGCGGGAGCGCAGCCGCCTCTCGGCGCGGCCCCGCGATGCGCTCGTTTGCCGCGCATACGATCCCCCGCGCCTCGAAGAGGTGCGCAGGCGACAAGACTTTGCGCTTAGCCGCTTGGTCGCGCTCGGTACGGTCGTCGAGACCTGTCCGACCTCCAACTTGCGCATCGGTGCGGTGCCCGACGCCAAAGATCATCCGGTGCATCGCTTCTTGGCCTCCGATGTCCGACTGGCCATTGGTGCCGACGACCCTGGCCTTTTCGACTGCACATTGGCCGACGAAGTCAACTGGGTCCAGCGCCATACTGGCATGGCTCCTGACGCGCTACAAGCCCGCCTCGGCGACCCACGCGACTACCGATGCGGCCTGCGCCGCGCCCACTAGGAGCCCATGATTACTCCGCAAAAGATGTTCAAGGGGTTTTTCTATACCTTGGGCACGGGCTATGCCGCGCGGCTGTGCAGCGTGGGGCTGACGGTCCTGATCAAAAGACAGCTCGAACCGAGTGTTTTTGCCGATGTGTTTTTGGGCGTAACGGTTTTTACCATGCTGTCCAGTCTGCGCGAATTCGGCCTGACGCACGCGCTGTTGCACTTTCAAGACCGAGTCGAGGAATTCGTCGGCACGCACTTTGCGCTGAACGCATGCATTACCTTGCTGTCGTGTTTGCTGACCAGTGGGGTCGTCTTGGCTTTGACGTTGCTCTTCCCAGCGGATTTTTCCTGGACCTTTGCCCAAGTCGCGTGGGTACTGGCGGCGCTGCACTTTGTGCGCCAACTGAGCCTGACTTCAGAAGCTCTGCTGAGGATGGATTTTGAGTTTGGGCGGCTCTCCCTGTTGCACGGAGTGGGGACGCTGTTGGCCTTGAGCAGTGCGCTGCTGGCGGCCCACGCCGGGTGGGAAGAGTGGAGTTTGATATTGGGGGGATGGACTACGTACTCAGTGCTCAGCGTGGTGTACGTGCTGTTTTTTTCTACTGCTACTTGGTGCAGCCGACCCCTGCGCCTCGCCTCGCTGCGCTTCGACTGGGTTTGGGCGCGCCGCTTGTTGGGCTATGGCGTGTGGATTTGGATTGGTTGGGTGTTGCAGATTTTTATTTGGTGGTACGACAAATTGGTCGTGCGCTTGGTAGTCGGCGATACGGCGCTCGCGCTCTACGAGACGGCGTGGTGGCTGGTGCAGATTCCCACAGCGGTCATCGCGCATATCATCTTCAACTACAGCAGTGCCCTGTACTCGCGCTCGTGCCGATACCGCGAG
>JAPOYQ010000121.1 GCA_026706505.1 Gemmatimonadota bacterium | reverse complement strand
TCACCAATCTGTACAGCCGCGGCTGGGCCAATGGCGTAAGCGATGTGACCCTCTCGGATCTGACCCTGTCCATTTTCAACGACGACTGGTTCTTCGACCTGACCACCGAGGAGGAATTCTTCCGCGCCGACATCGACATGCGCAAGCTCGATATCCGCGAGGATCTGATTCACATCGCCAGCCGCGACCACCACCTGCGCATGGGCTTGTCGGTGGCCGACCTGATAACCGATATCACGGTGGAGATACGCCAGGATTCGGCGGCCTATTTCGAGCGCGAGCCCGGCGACCGGCGCGACGGGGACGGCGCCATGGTCGAACGCAGCATCCGCCTGCAGAACGCCTCGACGACCACCGCCTTTTTCCTGCAGGACGAGTGGCGGCGCTGGCATCCCCGCCTGCTGGTGCTGCCCGGGGTGCGGCTGGATTACTCGACCTTTACCCGGGAGTGGGTCTTCAGCCCCCGTCTGGGGCTGAACTACGCCCTGACGAGCGACCTGAGGGGGCGCGGCGGCTGGGGGTTTTACCACCAGGCGCCCAACTTCGTCGGCCTCTTCGAGCGCTTTGAACGGGAAATCGAGTGGAACCTGTTCGAGACCATCGTCCTGAAAACCGAACGGGCGCAGCACTTCACCGCCGGGCTGGACTGGGACCGCGGCCAGGCGCATGCGGCCAAACTCGAAGGTTATTACAAGCGGCTCGACCATCTGGTGGTAGCCCGCGATTCGACCTACCAGTCCATTCCCGACAACAGCGGGCGGGGCCACGCCTGCGGCCTCGAACTTTTCCTGCAGCGGCGGCCGTCCGCGGCCACCCGCCTGTCGGGCTGGGTCAGTTATTCGCTGGGCGTCAGCAAGGAGGGCAATCCCCGGGACCCCCTGCACTACCGCGACGTCGATCAACGCCACACCCTGGACCTGATCGGCCGCCTGCGCCTGACCGGGCGTTCGTCGCTAGATGTGCGCTACAGCTACGGCAGCGGCTTCCCCTGGACTCCGGTGGCCGTGGACTCGGACGGCGAGCCGCTGTTCGACGCCGAGGGCAACGTCGTCTGGGAGGCGACCAATTCGCGGCGCTATCCGGCCTACCGCCGCCTCGACGTGCGCCTGAGCTGGCGCGGCGAGGTCGGCGGGCGCACGTGCACGGCTTATCTCGAAGTCATCAACGCGCTGAACCGCCGCAATGTCTTCGAGTACTACTGGGACGAGGACTACCGCCGTCTGGTCAGCTACATGTTGCCGCTCATGCCCTTTTTCGGGCTGCGCCTGGGAAATTGACCGGTCCGGGCCGGCTGCTTCATGCGGTCACTATCCACTTGTCCCTTTCCCACTGCTTCTGCCCGATCCGCTCGACGTACTCCTCTCCCATGTGCTCGCTCAGCCAGCCCTTGAGGGGAACGTCCTCCTCCGTCGGCTGCCACCAGCCCTTGACGTCCACCCCGTCGCCGAGCAGCTGCCGCCGTATCGGACTGCACTTCTCGAGGATCTCGCCGGGAATCAGGTTGTAGTCGAGGCCGCGCAGCCAGCGGTAGCTGTACCCCAGGAACAGCACTTTCCGGGTCGTATCCGAGGTGTTGATCCCGCGCGAATGCCACATCCGCCGGTCGAACAGCACCGCGGTTCCCGCCTTCACCCGGACCTGCATCGCATCGCTAAAATCGGGGGCCCGGTCCCGTTTGTGGCTTTCGGGGACGATCCGGATCCCCCCGCTGCCAGGGGCGCTGATGTCGGTTAGCCAGAACCCGACCTTCAGCGACAACCGCGGGTGGGGACGCTCCATTTCGGGGATCGGCCGCCCGCCGTCCTGGTGCCATCCGCCCGGCTTCGGGTCGACGTCATCCCCTGTTTGGGGCGGGTAGTAGATAAGGTGGGAGATGTAGTGCTGGACGTTCCAGCCGAGGATTTCCCAGACAAGCGGGAACGTCTTCGGCCAGTCGAGCAGTTCGAGAAACAGGTCGTCCTCGACGATGGTCCTGAACTTCATCATCAGGGAATCCGGCGCCAGATCCCGCGCCGCCCTTTCCCGGGCATCGACGCGGTCGCCGGCCTCCAGCAGCCTTCCCAGCATGTCGTCGTCGAGCGCGTCCTCCACGACGAGGTATCCCTGCTGTTCGAAGTGATCCCGCTGCTCATCGGTCATGCAGTACTGCAGGCAGTCAGGGTCCATGGGTGCGTTCTCCTGGTTTCGCGCCAATGCCGTGAAAGGCCATCATGACAGGCTCTTTCTGCATAATTGACGAAAGAAACCACCCGCCGGCGGGAAGGCCAATGTTCCCGATTTCGACATATTTCTGCGACGGGACGCCAGCTTCGGCGCGCCGTGAGATCCTCGGACCAGAGGGAGTTTGAAATGGGCAGCATAGCTTCCGACAACCCCGTACACATCGGCTCCGACCGCCAGCTGCTTCTCGACAGCCGCCTCATCGACGAGCTGCGGGATGCCCGCCAGGTTCTCCACCAGCCCGAACGCCGCGAAGCCGCGGTGCGCATCGACCACCCCTGGGAGGAAGGGGGCCTCGCCTACGCGGTGCTCTTCGAGGACGGCGGCCGCTTCCGCGCCTGGTACCGCTGCATACCCCACGCCGACAACAACCGGACCGACAGGGCCTGCACCGCCTATGCCGAAAGCAGCGACGGCATCTCCTGGCGCAAGCCGGAGCTCGGTCTGATCGACTTCCGGGGTTCGACCGCCAACAACCTCGTCATCGACGATCCCGACCTCGTCAACTTCTCCCCGTTCCTCGATGAGGAGGCCCCGGCTGAAGAGCGCTACAAGGGGATCGGCCGGCGCGGGGCCATTTACACCGCCACATCGCCCGACGGCCTGCGCTGGCGCAAGAACCCCGAACCGGTGCAGACCGAAGGCCCGTTCGACTCGCACAACATCGCCTTCCGCGACCCGTGGACCGGCCAGTACGTCATGTACACTCGAGGCATTCGCCGCGACGGCGAACTAGGTCACGGTGCCACTCGCGCCTTTAAGGAGGGCGTGCGCTGGATCCGCCGCGCCACCTCCGACGACTTTGTCCACTGGAGTCCGCTAGAAGCCATCGACACGGGCGATGCGCCGCTGGAGCACATGTACACCAATTCCTGCGTTCCCTACGAGCGCTCCCCCGGCCTCTACCTGATGTTCCCCTCGCGCTTTGTCAACAGCCGCAGCCCCACGCCCGACTGGCCGTACCCCGGAGTCAACGACGGCGTGCTGATGAGCAGCCACGACGGCCTCCACTTCGACCGCCTCTTCCCCGAAGCCTTCGTGCGTCCAGGGCCCGACCCCGGCAATTGGCACGACCGCAGCGTGTACATCATGCGCGGCCTGCTGCGCACCGGACCGACTGAACTGTCGCTCTACATGACCGAGAACTGGCGCATGCCCACTTCCTGCATCCGCCGCCTGACCACGCGCCTCGATGGTTTTGCCTCGGTGCAAGCGCCCTATCGCGGCGGCCAGTTCACCACCAAACCCCTGATTTTCAGCGGCGATCAATTGCGGCTCAATATGTCCACCTCCGCGGCCGGCAGCATCCGCGTTGAAGTCCAAGACGAAAACGGCAAGCCCTTCCCTGGCCTGTCGCTAGCGGACTCGCCCGAGCTTTTTCAGGATCAGACAGACTTAGCAGTGCAGTGGGAATCAGGCGCTGAGGTAGGCCCGTTGGCTGGTCAGCCAGTGCGCCTGCGCTTTGTCATGTACGACGCCGACCTGTACGCACTGCGCTTTTGCCGCAAAGAAGAATAGGAGACGGAACCCATGTACCAATCAGTAGATGTCGCGGCCATTTCCTTCCGGCCAAAAAAATTCGACCTAGCCGACAACGCCGACCGCTTGGAGGCCATGTTCCGCGCCGCCGCCAAGGGCGGAGCCCAACTGGCCTTAGCGCCCGAAGGGGTGCTAGAGGGCTACGTGGTCATGGAACTAATCACGAAGGAGGAACCGGAAGAACGAATGCGGGACGTGGCCGTCACCACGCGCGGCCCGGTCATTGGCCGCTTTCGCGAACTGGCCCGCGAGTTGGGAATATGTCTGGCCTTTGGACTAGCCGAGCGCATCGGCGACGATGTGTACAACTGCGCCGTCTTCATCGACCACCGGGGCCGTCTGTGCGGCAAGTACCACAAAATGCAACTGGCCGAGGGCTACCATCCCTCCTGGTGGTACAACCGCCTCGGTGCCCATGCCCACGCCTTTGACACTCCGTTTGGCCGCTGCGGCTTCCTCATCTGCAACGACCGCTGGAACCCCGACATCGCCCGCATCCCAGTGCTCGACGGGGCACAATACCTGCTCATTCCCTCCTACGGCTCCCGCTCCAAGGAGCAAGACCGCGCCGTGTTGGCCCGGGCGCGCGAAAACGGCGTCGCCATCGTCGAGGCCAACGTCGGCGTCACCTTGGTCATCAGCAAAGGAGAAATCGTCGCTCTGTCGCGCCGGGTAAGCGAAATCACCTACGCCACCATCGAAATCCCGGCCCCGGCTTCGGCGCGCAATTGCGACGCGCAGGAACGCAGCTTTTTGCAGTGGCGGCAGACGGAAATGCGCCACCGCTACAAACAAGGAGAGGCCAAGCGCGCCCGCTCCGGACCGCACGACCCAGACAAGGTCAGCCACGACCAAAAAGGCCGCTTGATCCATTGAAATAGCTTATTGCACAAAGGCCCTCTTCCCCACAATACCCTCACCCTGCACGATGTCGTAGCGCGCCCCGGCCTCTATCTGTTCAAGGGCTTCCACTGTCCCATCCGGCCAGCGAATCTCCAAGCGGTCGATCTGCTCGGTCGCGCCCAAGCCAACGGTCAGGCTCATCGGACTGTGGCTCAGATAAGAAGACCCCGTGCGCACCATGAACACCTGCTCCTGTTCGCCCACCTGCGCAGTCACCTTCGCGCCAATAGCGTCCCGATTAGGAGCCTTACCCGTCAGGTCAAGCTCCACCACGCGGCCGGTTGGCCCCTCGTTGCGCAACAGATAGGCCGGCCCGCCATTGGTCGTCAGCAACACGTCCAAATCGCCGTCTGCATCGATATCGCCAACGGACAGTCCTCGCGCTACCACTGGCTTGAGAAATGGCCCGCCCGTCTGCTCCGACACCTCGACCATCCGCCCTTCGCCGGTATTCCAAAACAACTGCGGTGGTTGACGGTACTCGATCTCCTTCTGCGTCGAGTTGATCTCTGGCTCGATGTGCCCATTGGCCAAGATCAGGTCTTGGTACCCGTCGAGATCGTAGTCGAAAAAACGCAGTCCAAAGGTCAGCGGCTGCAGCGTTGCCTGCATCAGCCGAGCTTTGCCCGCAGCATCGACGAAGACCTCGCTTCCAGCTTGGCTGTAGAGCGAGAGGGCCTCGCGGCTGAAGTTGCCAATGGCGATGGAGAGTACGCCGTCGTTGGCGACCGAGGTAATATCTACGCCCATCCCCGCTCGCGCCCTCCCGGTCTCGTCGTAGCCGATGCCCGCGGCGAGACCCCGCTCCGCAAAGCGGCCCCCACCTAAGTTTTGCAACAGGAAATTGGGCTGGGTGTCGTTGGTGACCACCAAGTCGATGCGGCCATCGTCTTCAAAGTCGGTCATGGCCACGCCCATGGACTTGCCCTCGGGCAACAGCAGACCGGCTTCTTCGGTTATCTCCCGAAAGCGGCCCTCGCCTAAGTTGCGGTAGAGCCTCGGCGTCGAGCCGGGGTACTGCTGTGGCGTAGCGTAGGACTTTCCCTTGCCATCTTGCGTAGTGTATATGTCGGTGCTGGGCGACCAATGCACGTAGTTGGTGACCAACAGATCCAGCCAGCCGTCGCCATCCACATCGACCCAGGCCGCGCCCGTGGACCACTCGGGATTCTCGTTGCCCGCATCATCCCGCCAGACCGCGCCTGCCACGCCCGCTTCTCGCGCCACATCGACAAAGCGGCCCGCGTCGTTGCGCAAGAGCAGGTTCGGCCCCAAGGTCGTCAGGTAGATATCCGGGTCGCCATCGGCGTCGTAGTCGGCAACCGTCGCACCCATGCCATAGACCGAGAAGTCTAGACCAGCGCGCTCCGTTACCTCGGCAAAGGTACCGTTGCCGAGGTTGCGATAGAGCTTGCCGGGAGCCTTTTCGCCGCCCCAGCCTTCGCTGTTGACCAAGAGTACGTCCAACCAGCCGTCGCCATCGTAATCAAAGAGCGCGCAGCCGCTGCCCATGGTTTCCGGCATCCACTTGTCGCCGCGCGCCCCGGTCTCATGCTTGAATTCAAGACCAGCCTCTTGCGTCACATCGACAAAGCGCACCGCAGGAGCCTCTTTCCGCCCGCGCCCCACCGCATAGTCGGCGGTCGGTGCTTTAGTGTACTCAGGCTTCGGAGCCGGTTCCGAAGGCTCTTCCGGGCCGCAGGCGACAAACATCAATGCGACGACCAAGAGTCGCCAGATAATACTGTGAAATATTGGCATAAAATTTGCGCCTATTACGTACTTCCTCGTCATATCTCTTCCCATTAAGCCTTAGCAGTGTGAAAGGTTGATACACAGGTGTTTGCTAGAGTAACCGACACCTTAAAAGAATGCAATCGGATTAGCTCGGCATGAATCGCAGCACAGCCTACATAGCCGATGCAAAATTGAACTATCTATTGCACGACGACAGCAAGAGCGGTCTATTCGCCATACTGGGCTATGACGACCACAATGTCGAGGACTTACGCAGAGGTCTGTTAGTCATCGTCAGAACGCAACCGCTTGCCGAACGCATTGCAACTGAGCACGGCACCAAATACATTATCCTTGGATATGTTGACACACCATCATACGGCCTGTTTCATCTTCGCACCGTGTGGTTTATCGGCCACAGCGAGACCGCGTTGCGTTTTGTAACGGCCATTCCACAAAGGAGTTAGTCCATGACTACCCTAGCCGAACCCCTATATGAACCCCTAGCCGAACACCGACGGGCTGTCCTGACAGTCGATCAACCCGAAGCCAAACTGATCGCCGGCGACGTCGGAGTCGTGGTCCTCATTCACGGCGAAGGGGCCGCGTACGAAGTGGAGTTTCCCAACCGCGCTGTCCTCACCCTAGAAGCCGACCAAGTGCGGGCACTAGGCATGGAAGAAATTCTCCACGTGCGCCCTCAACCACCCTCCCCCAACGGATGAACGTGAATCTTGAGCGCCTCGCGGTTGTCGTGCGGATGCTCTAGCCTATAGCGGCGTGTCAGCTCTTGCGCCGACTCGTCGATCTGGTAGTACTGGTAAGCCTGCTCGGCGACGAGGGCCTCGTCTTCGCGGCCAAGGGCGCGCAACGAGAGCATCCGGTGGTAGTGGGCGACGCGGTCTTCCGGGTCAATGGCCAACACGCCATCGAGGGCCTCCAAAGCCTCCTCAAAGCGGCCATCGAGGTACAGCACCCGGCCCAAGTTGCGCCACGTCGCCCGATCCTCGGGAAAGTCGCGCAACACCCGGCGATACGCCTGCGCCGCAGCCTCGTAACGGCCATCCTCTTGCAACACCACGCCCCAAACCCAAGCCGTCTGCCCGTCGCCACTAGCCAACGCCTCGCAGTCCTCCAAATGCTCGTAGGCCCGCTCCAAGTGGCCGTCGCGCACCGCAACCTTAGCCAAGTTGCGGCAGCCGTCTAGGCGCTCGGGCGCTAGCTGTTCCACCGTCGCAAAGGCCCGTGCAGCACCCTGGGTGTCGTCTTGAAGCAGTAAGCCGATGCCATAGTCGTTGAAGCGCATCCAGTCGCTCGCATCCGGCTCACCCTGCGCGGACGACCCTCCCACCACCAACTCCACCTCGCTGCGAGCAATCTCAGTTACCGGCAAATTCGGCACTTGGTCGAAGCGGCGGAAACCCTGGCGGTTGTTGTTAAAGGCAAATTCCGTATAGGCGCGGTCGAACTTGCGCCACAGCAGCCGCGCCCGCAGCGTCAGCTTGCGCCCCGAGTAGTCCTCGGGCACCTCAAAGCTGTAGTGAGCGACGTCCGCCGTACCCGGACCAATGGTGCGCACGTACACGGCGGTGACGATGTCCTGCGCGTTGCGTCGGTGGATGGCTTGGCCTTTTGCATCGACCATCAACGCCTTGTAAAAGTGCGCCCCTAAATCGACGTGCCCGTCGTCTTGTACCGCCCCGCTCAAAGCCAGCACCTCGTCGTCTTCGCTTACCACCGAGACCTCTAGCCAGCCCTCGTTGGAATCGTTAGTCCCGCCCGGGAAGGTGTGCCCGACGCCCTTGTTGCGCACCACCACGTCGAATGTGTACTCACCGCCGGGCACCAACGCCGGCTGACTCTTGTCCAGCGCGTAGTGCGCTTCTTCTTGGTGGTGCAGCGCGAACACATCGACGCTGAGTTTTTCATCTTGCAAAAATTCCTCAATCCGCGCGATAGTCTCCTCGTCCCCGCGGATGAAGGGCAGGGCCGTGTTGACCGCCAAAAAGCGATGCGACTTGACGTACCCATCCCGCGCCGACACGTCGCCAGCCACCGCTTCTTCCAGCGGCATGTGGCAATCTTGGCAGACCCGCTTAACAGCAGGCAAATAGAAGGTTCTAGAGGCATTGAGCGCCACGCCGCTATCGTGCCAATTGTCGAACTCGTTTTGGCCGCGCAGCCAGCGGTAGCCATTGACGCGTGAGTCGAGACTGACCTTATGACAGGTGGCGCAAAACTCAGAGGTGCGGAAAAAGGGCTTGAGCATCTGCTTCTTGTGTACAATGGGCCGCGCCTTCAGCGCGGTGTCGTGCACGAAGCGGCCAACGCCTTCTTTGGCATTGGCGAACAGGTAGGGATCCTCCTGCTCGTCGGCGATGTTGTAGTTGCCGTTGCCGGTCTGGTCGTGAATTTCGTCAATGGCGTGGCATCCCAAGCAGGTCAGCCCAGCTTGGGCCTGGGGCGAGGCGCGGTCGATCTCTTCGGTCATTTTACCCGCCAGCATCAGCGCCGGATCGTGACAACCGGAACACCACTTGGATTTGATCTTGGCCTCCTCCCCCGCCAAGTCCTTGTAATAGGCAATATGCGCGTCAACCTCCGCATTACTCTCGGTCGAGTTGATGCGCATGTGATTGATCGTCGCCTCGTAGAAGGGATTGTTAAACGAGGCAAAGCGATGCGCCGACGTCGCCCACTGTTCGACGATTGCCGCGTGGCAGCGGGCGCAAGTCTCCGAACCAATCGGCTCGTTGACCACAAAGCCGAACTCGTCGAGGTCGCCGGCGAGTTTCTCCGGCTGCGAGAGATCGCCGCGCGTGATGATCCGCGAAGGCAGCACGTCGCCGGTCGTAGTCGTAGTAGCCGCCGGGAAAAAGGGACTTTCAGCTGGGACGAAATTGGCGGGGACAAAGTCGTCAGGAGCAAATTCAGCGACCTCCCGCGCCTTGGAACCTGGACCGGTGTGCTTGCCAGCGGCAAATGCCTGCTCGGCCGCCTGCGTGTACTGCTCGCCGCTATAGCTCAACCCGTGCAGCACCACGGCCAGCGCCAACAGCCCAACCACCGCCACAGGCACGACGCGATAACACCGCGCGGAGGGCTTCCACAGCGAGAGACGGCGGTGCGCCAAGTAAAAGAGGGGAACCAAGACCGCCGCGGCCACATGGCTCCAGTACGCCACCGGGTTACCGCGATTGCTCGCCGCGCTGAGGATGAACAACCCGCTGATGGCCAGTACGATGCCCAGCGTCAGCGTGGCGATGCCGGTGAGGATGGCCCGCTTGCGACTCTTGCGCCACACCGACGGTAAGTGCCAAGCCACAAAGCCCATCGCCAGGACCACCAGCACCAGACCGACGCCCGTATGCGACAGCACCATGCCTTGGTAAAACTTGGGCAGGGAAATGTCGGTGACGGCGAAGTAGTCAAAATCGAGGGCGTCGGCCAGCCGGTTGGTCAGCAAATAGAGCGTATCGGCGACCATGAAGACGCCCAAGGCCACCACGGCCAGCAAGGTCCGTTGCTGGCGAGTGCTCAGGCGACTCGGGGTTTTCTTTTGCATGGCTTAGCGCGCATAGCCGGCGGGATTGCCGGGTTTCCTCCTTTAAAGATAGGAGGTACGCGCGATCTCTGGTAGGCTGCGACCGGCAGGGATGCTTATGCCCACTGTCCTTGTAGCCAATCGACGACCTTTTCGACCATGACCTGCGCGTGTTCGCTAAAGACGTGGTCGGCTCCATCGATGACGACGAGTTCGGCGTTGTCCCTGGCTCGGGCGCGGATGTCGTGCGAGTCATCAATCGGCACCACGTCGTCCTCGCTGCCGTGCACCAACAGCCAAGGCACTACAATCTCGGTCCCGCGTCTCACCACAGTGTCGATTTGGGCCATATCGTCCATGTAGGCTTGCGAGAGCGGGCAGTCAGGCTCTTCCCACATGCAGCCCTCGTCGGGCACCTCCTCGCCAAACTCGCGCTCGGCAAAAGCGTGCGTATGCACCATGCCCGCCAAGGAGACGAGCAGGTGGATGCGCTCGTCGCGGCTGGCGCGCAAGACGCCGACCGCCCCCCCCATGCTGTGGCCGACATAGCAAACCGAGTAGCCGTCCAAGGCGCTGAGCACCGCGCCGAGGTCTTCGACTTCTTTGGAGATCGTCGCGTCGGCAAAGCGGCCCTCGGACGCGCCGTTGCCGGCAAAGGAAAAGCGCAGCGCGTGGACGCCAGCGGCCGCTAATCCCTCGGCGAGCGCTACGACAAAGGGGCGGTCCTTGTTGCCGGTCACGCCGTGACCCAAGACGGCGATGTGCCGCGATCCCTCCGTGCCGGCGTGAAAAGTATAGTCCAGCACTTCGCCGGACGGATTGCGAATGGTTCCAAACATAGAGTTACTCCTCCATAGGATTCTATTGTTGTTATGTAATGCTCAGCGCAGCTGGCAGCAGCTTCTCGCGAAATTCGTCCCAATTTGCGATATCGCCTATAGAACGCGGTATTCGGCAAAGCCGGAAGTGGGCTTTCCAATTCGCGGCTACGCTTCACAAGCGCACTTCCTTCGTCCTAGTTACTCGACGCCATCGCTCTGCGTTTCCCTCAGCCTCGCCAAATCCTTCCGAATATCCTCGGCAACTTCCGCGACCTCAAGCGCCACCCGGGGCTCGCGTCCAAGTTCCTGTTCCAAAGCTGTCGTAAGCGGCAACAGAAGATTTGCCGACGGCGATGCCTGAATAAGCTCGACCATGCGCTCTGGCCCGATCTCGATGCTGAACTCCATCAGTTCTTCAAGACTCTCCTTCGGAAGGGAGTCGAGATCAGGGAGAATCGTCAAGATCGTCGCGATGTCTCGCTCGCTAGTGGATCTGTCCCCGCTTGCAAGGGTCGCCTTTGCCCTGATTAGGTGAGCCGAGCATCGATTCTCCGACGATTCCATGTGGCATATATCAAGTACCCGACCTGCCGCCTCGATGGCGGCCTCATATCGCCGACACTCTAGCTCAAGATCCGCTTTTATAAGAAGCGCGTACTCTGTCGCCATACGAAACGCAGGAGATTCGCTATCGCCGAATCGGCGCACCACCTCATCACAGGCGGTCAGTGCGTCCTCCGGACGGTTCAGCATGCCGAGCGTGAATCCTTTGCTGACAAGCGCCTTTGCAACTGATTCGAGCAGGTCTGGCACATCGCTGTCGCCAAATCGGTGTACTACCTCATCATAGGCGACCAGTGCGTCCTCCGGACGGTCTAGATCCCCGAGTGCATGCCCTTTGCTGACAAGCGCCTTTGCAACTGATTCGAGCAGGCTTGGCACATCACTGTCGCCAAATCGGTGCACTACCTCATCATAGGCGACCAGTGCGTCCTCCGGACGGTCTAGATCCCCGAGTG
>JAPOYQ010000494.1:4484-11790 GCA_026706505.1 Gemmatimonadota bacterium | reverse complement strand
AGCACATGCGGTCCCTTTTGAGCCAGCGGCGCAGGGCTTCCCGCGCTAGCAGCCCGTTGTTAGTTGGAACTCGCAGGGGGATTTGGATCGGGGTGGATCGGATCAATCCAATACACTTCTTCGGGTTCTTCAACAGCCAAAATGTCCAGATTCACGACCACGGGCTCCTGATCGCTGCGCACCAGTACGCATTCCAAAGGTTCATCCCGACTGGCATTGATCTCCTGATGCGGCACGTAGGGTGGCACATAGATAAAATCACCTGGCCCTGCTTCTGCCACGTACTCCAATTGATCGCCCCACCGCATTCGCGCCTTGCCGCGCACCACGTAAATCACGCTTTCCAAGGCCCCGTGATGGTGCGCTCCAGTCTTTGCATTGGGATAGATCTCAACCGTACCTGCCCAGAGCTTTTCAGCGCCCGCACTTGCGCGATTGATCGCCGCTGCACGCGTCATCCCCGGCGTCTGTGGCGTATTGAAATCCAACCGCTCACTCGTCACCACCCGCACCCCGTGATTGCGCCAGTCCTTTTTGTCGTCCACGATACGGCACTCCTAAATGAGAGAATGGAAGTCGCGTTTGAGAAGTTCCTATAATGAAAGGATCTCCCGCACTAGCACCAGGATACTCGCGACGGCGATGATGCTGACGACCGCTTGGCGAAAGACCTTTTCGTTCATCCGTCCGGTCAGGCGGATCGATAGCCAGTACCCGAGAATCATCCCCGGGACTACGGCAACTATCAGGATGAGGCGTTCTGCCGTAAGCAGTCCTTGCGCGACGTAGCCGATGGCGGCCGTGCAGTACATGGTAGTGAAGAAGAACGCCATGGAAGACCGGACGCCCTGACGTTCCATGCCGCGTCCGATGAAAAACAGGACGAGCAGTGGGCCGCCGATGGCAAGCCCGGTGACCATGGCGGCCACCCCAAAGCCCAGCATCGGACCGGTGATCTGTGGTTTGGGAATGCGCCACTCGGTCTTGACCACAACGAGCACCGTGAGCATCAGAACGAGCGCGCTTATGGCGATTCGCAGCGCCGACGGGTCCAGGGAGGCGAGGGCGTACACCCCGATTGGCGCGCCGAGAGCACCGGCGACGGCTGTTGGGGCGAGTTCGCGATAGGGGACGTGGTCGCGGGTTTCGATGAGAACGAGCCCGAACGCGACGACGGCCACGGCATTGATCGCAACTACGACCGTCTGCGGATCGAGGAACAGAAGCAGGACCGGTGTAGTGGTGAGACCGAAGCCAAAGCCAACGGCGCCGATGGCGAACCCAGCGACGATCAGCACCAACGCCGCTATGGCGATCTCAATAGGGGTCGGTATCAGGGACGGTCCCACCATACCATGTCGCAGTCGCCGAGAGCATCCCGGTTTTCCCTACAGGCTCCGCTCCAGCCCGGCCTCCAGCGCCGCTTCGATCCGCGCCCTCGTTTCATCGAGGTGGGCTCGGCTGTACGCGTCCAAACCGCCGCCGTCCAGCCGAGCCTCGATCTGGGCGGCTATGGCCTGCAGATCCGCCCGGGCCAAGGTGCGGGCGTCTTCGGGTGTGCCTCGGGCGGGCCTGAGTACCAGACCAATCAGCTTTTGTAGCTGTGCCCGCTGCAAGTTGCGGCGAAAGCTGTCGATGGAGTCGCCCGTCTCCAACTCCGCCCAGATGGCCTGCCGCAATCCGGTAAACAGATCGACCATCCCGAAGGTCTCGTCGCCTTCGTAGCGCAGTTCCAGATCCTGCAGCCGGCTCAACAGAGTTGGATCGTAGAACCGGTCGAGTGGCTGCCGTTGGATGCTCAGCACCCTATCGTGGATGGGATAGTCGATCCGCCGCACGTCGAACACCGACCAAGTGAAATCGACCCAGCGCTCTGGTGCCAGCTTGTTGAGCAGTTCCGGCGACCAGCGGAAGGCATCCGGCCCGAACACATGCTCCACCAGAAAGTCGAGCGCCTCTTGCTGCCGGGCGGGCGGCACCGGCTGTAGTGGGAGTCGTCCATCGCCCACGTGGTCGCGGTAGTGGTAGATACCACCGATGTAGCGGCTGACATTGCCCGCCCCCGAAAAGTAGGGTCTAAAGCCCCAGCCGAATACTCGCCGCAGAGTTTGGTAGCGCTCCCCCTTCTGCTCGAATTTGTCCTCGACCTTGGACCACAACTCTTTCGACAGGGCGATCTGGTCGCGGTAGTGAGCGATTGGATCGTCGCGCAAATCCCAGCGCGCTGCGCTCGGGTCGATCCCTCGGGTCCAGTATAGGGCGTCTTCGTCCGTGCCGTAGGCTAGATCTTTCTCTGCGACTTGGCTGGCGATCTTGTCCAGTTGGGCCCGCTCGCTTGCAGGACTGTCCGCCTCTACCGGTCGGTAGGCGTATTCAATGGCCCAGTAGTCGTACGGCCCCAGCGTCGTCTGGTAGTACTCGCCCTGCTCGTGGCCCTCTGGGGCGATATTGACCGGGTTGTAGTCCATCACCGAGCTGGAGATGCCCTCTTTGTCGGTGACGCGGCGGTCGTGTAGTTCGTCGAGCGCGTGGATGGTGCTGCCTTTGAAATTGTGCCGCAGGCCGAGGGTGTGGCCCACTTCGTGTGCGATCAATTCGACGAGTAGCTGGCGAATGAATTCCTTTTCATCCACCTCGCCTCCACCGGCCGCGGCCCGCGCTTCTAGCAAGTGCCACCCGAAAGCGGCTTCCTGCCTCAGCCCGTCGGCCATATCGCAGAATCCTCTACTGTGCCCCATAGCTGCGGCGGGCGAAGGCGCGGTGAAGCTCTCGGCGGCCCAAGGAGGCCTCCGTCCCACAGGATCGACCAGTTCGGTGAATTCCAAGTGGGCGTAGCGTACAAAATCCGCGCTGATGCGGATGTCGGCGTCGAAAATCTCGCCGGTAAAGGGATTGGTGCGCGACGGTCCTACGGCGTATCCCTGGCCGGGCTGCACCATCCAGCGCACTACACTGTAGCGCACGTCGGCCGCGTCCCACTCAGCGTCGTCCGGCTGCTGCTTGGCCACAATCGCCCCCTCAAAGCCGAGTGGTTCGAATGCCTTGTTCCACACTAGGATTCCCTCTCGCACTGCATCTCGGTACTCCGGTGGAATCGTGTTTTCCAGCCAGAACACAATCGGCTTTTTGGGAGGCGACTTGTCGAATTTGGGCTCGGCTTTCTCTAGGTGCCAGCGCTCGACGTAGCGCACGTACGGGTCGTCTTTGAGCACCGAGGTGTAGTCTTGGTACAGAGTAGTGAAATGCCCCACTCGGTCGTCGGCTAAGCGCGGGCGGAAATCCGACTCGGGCAGATTGGACAGACTGTAGTGATAGATGTGCTGGAAACTGCGCGTATCCGCTAGGGTGGGGATGTCCATTCTGGGCGAACTGGATTTAAAGTGCAGCACCACGTCGATCTCGGTATTGTGCGGAAAATTTTTCAGCGCGCCGAAATAGCTGTTGTCGTTGTCGAAGCTATACGAACCCTCTTTGAGGTACCTGCTGAAGAAGGAACTTACCGAGGCGATGTCCTGAATGAAGAAATCGCTGGGGTCCACCAGGACCGCGCCGGTCTCGGGATGGGGCTGCCCCTCAATGCTGCCGACGCCTAAAATCGAGTCGGATAGGCCCCGGTCCACGGCTCGGCGGATGGCGGCGTCTGGCTCGGCCCGGTAGTACACATTCTTGTGGGCGAAGAATACCTTTTTGCCGACTCGCTGGAAGACAAAGGGGAACGTGCCCGAACCTCGACCGATGGAGACCAGCGAGGCCGAATCAAAGAAGTAGCCGTCGCCCTGCGTGCGCGTGATGCTGCACAGGTAGATCTGGTCGAACTGGTCGGGACGAATGGCCAAGAACACCTTGTTTTCTTCTGGGTCCCGGTACAGCTCGAACAACCCTTCGATCTTGTCAAAGTCCTTGATCACTTTCGCAAATTTGGGGCCTTTGTCTTTCTCGTCTTCCTCGTCTTCCTCGTCTTCCCCGTCCTCTTTGTCCTTTTCGTCTTCTTCGTCCTTTTCCTTGTCGGCGGCCTCTTCCTCGACGGCCTCCTCTTTTGCCTCCTCCGCCCAGACGGTCCCCGTCCCCCATAAGCCGAGGATGGCGACCAGCAATATCCATTTTGATGCGCGCATAGTATTACTCAACTCCATCTCAATGTTCCTCGCGGTTTGGATTATTCGCAGTAAACTCGAACCTTCTCGTCCCCGTCTTGGATATTGACCTCGATCTCGCTTAGAGCGTCGATGAGCGGCTCTAGATCCTCGGTTCGCAGGTTGTCAATGTCAACGTTGATGCCGTTGTCCTGCAGAGCTGTATTGATTCCCGTCGTGGCTTGCGCCGGGAGCAAGGTATGTAGCTTGACTCCAGCCTTGATCAGCGCCAGCGGCACCCGGACGTCGATGTGCTCATCATCGTCCGAATCGACGGTGACTCTCAGATATCGCCGGGCTGATCCCGCTTGTGGGGGCGCTGGGGGCGCTGGGGGGGGCGCTGGGGGCGCTAGCGGCTGCACCGCTGTGGTCGTCTCTGGCTCCTCGTCAACGAGGGAGAGCAGGCGCTCGGCCTCATCGACGGACACCTTGCCTTCCGATAGCATCTCAAGTACGCGTCTGCTGTTTTCGTTCATGGCGATCCTCCTGTTTGTTGCTGCGTTTGGCTACTGAATCGCGATGGAGCCGTTCACGGTTTTGGCGATCAATTCGGCCTCGCCTTCGCCCACTGTTCCCTTGAGCTTGTGGCGCTTCTCGACCGCTGCGACGAAGCCCGGCACCTCGCAGCGGACTCGTCCATTGACCGTTGCAGCCGTCAGCTTGAAGCTCGGGTCGGCGTCCAGAGCGACTTTGATGCTGCCGTTCGTGGTGGATAGTCTGTTGTCGGTTCCGGGCTCGATGCTTCCCTGAAATTTTATCGACCCATTGGTCGTCCGCGCATCGAAGCGGCCGTATGCGTCCTCAATGGACACGCGGCTATTGGTAGAAGAAAGCTCTGCCGAGCCAGAAAATGTCTTGACCGTGATCGGGGCGTTCTTGGTCGTCGCGTTCAGGTCGCCCTTGAAGTTTTCGACCCTTATACGCCCGTTCTTGGTCTGCACCGCTCCACCGCCCTCTGTTCCTTGAAGCTCCACTGGCCCGTTGCTAGTCGCCAAGTCAACGCTAGTTGCGACGGGCACAGTAACCTCAATGTTTGCTCCAGAGGACTGGCGGGAGAGTCCATGCAGGAATCCCTCGGATTGCCGATCCGGCTTGGCCTCGACCGTGACGAGGTCTCCTTCCTGCACGGCTCTGTACTTGATTCCGCGAGGTTTTTTCAGCCTCGTCCGCACGCGAATCGAGCCGGGTTCGCCGGCAAGGACCCGGATGCGGCCGTTGAAGCCGCGCACTACGAGGCGCGGGTTGTCACCCACGGCGAAAGTATCGTCGCGCATGGACGGCTTGCCGTCCTCGTCGCGGGGGTCTTCTTCGCTCTCTGACCACCCGGATAGGGACTCTTCGAGTCCTTCGAGTCCTTCTTCGAGTCCTTTTCCGATTTCTTCTCCGAGTCCTTCGAGGGAGTCTTGTAGCGCCTCAACGCCAGGTATTGGAGATATCGGATCATTAATTCTACGCCTTCTGCGCTTCTTGCGAGTTTCGACGCGGTGGGAGTCTTGCAGCACCTCTAGGAGACGCTCGGCCTCTTCTACAGTGACCTTCCCCTCCGAAAGCATGTCGAGGACTTTGCGCCGTTCTTCAGTCATCATATCCTCCTAGTCAATTGAAATGAACACGCGATCCTCGCCAGAGACTACGTCGCAGCGCAGGCCGCGCAGCGAGGCAAGCACGTATAGAAGCAAAGGGCCAGCCAGCAAGACGGAACGGCTCCGAGCGCGGTGCCCCGAGCGCGCCGCTACCAGTATTGCAACAGGCGTCCCCAGCAGCACCACGACGGCAATGACCGGCCATAGCACTATGAGCGGGATCCACAGCCGAATGCGCCGCTTGTCGCCCTGGACTCGCACTCTCAGGAACATGGGTGGCAGCATCAGGAGAGCCTCCGCAGCGCCTCTTCGACATCGATCTCGCCGCGTTCCAAGCTGTCGAGTACCGCCGCTGATTGGGGATTCGAGCGCGGGGTGCTAGCCGATTCCGCGGTTCGGGTCACCGTCTCGACCAACGGTAGCTGCTCGGCAATGGCATCCAGTCGGTTTTTGACCGTTGGGTAGCTAATGCCAAATATGCGCTCCATTTCTTTGATCGAGCCGTGGACTTGGACGAAGGCCATTACGAATACCTGGTCCTCGGCGGAAAGACGCGCTAGGACAGGTGGCTCGAATTGTCCTTCGATCGCGATGGCGCTGTCCGGCAGGGAAACCCGCTCTACCACGATACGTGCGCCCTGCGTCAGATCGGTTAGCTCTTTCCAGTCTTTGATGGCAAAACCTCCAAATGGTTAGATTTAGACGTAATTATAGCTGTATTTTTAAAAAAAATCAATAATAAAATTGAAAAATTTAATTTTTAATAATCCGCTGGATTGACTGAACTCGTGGATTCAGAGAGAATTCTTGAGCTGATCCTCAGGCTCGGAGGTTAATGGAGGACAGACTGAGTGACGGTCAGCGCCATTGGGCGCGGAGGTGGGGATTCACTATTGGCTAATAGGGCCTATGGTGCCGTAGCGTGCAGGTCACAGAGAAACTGTTTCAGCGGTTCTAAGGTAGGCGTATTCAAGTCCCAATACTTTGAGTCTCCATAATTCCGCTTGCTTGGGTGGGTCTCGATATTGAGTGCCTCGCAGTATGCGTAGATTCGCCCCTTGGGATTCGGAAGTTGGTATTTCCCGTTACGGAGTAAGCAGTCTTCGTATTTTTTTAAGCAATCGTACACGACGCGATGATCGGGGATGGCCATCTCCTCCAGCAAGGTCTCAAGGCATCCTCCGTCCTTATTGTTTGGCGAGAGAAAGAAGCGGTCTATTGGAAGTCCGAGTTCATCTTTCTTCCTCAGAAACTCGGCACGTCGCCCCTCAAAATCGGAGTTTGCATCTAGTACGACGGCGATGCGCGCTCCCGCATCTCGGCGTCTTTGTATTTGAGGAGCAACGCTTGGAAGTTTCGATACCCCTCCTCCGATTCGAGCAGTATCGACGTTAGCAACACTTATATGTTGCAACAGACACCTTATGAAGTGTTCGTCATCACTCCCCTCGACGAATACCACCCAGTCGGCAACCATCATCTAATCTCTATGCCATGAGCTATGCAGTGCTCAAGTTGATCGTACCCGTATCTGTAGGAACGCACCAACCCCTGTTCATCCCTCTGCAAAGTGTAAAAGAGCGTCGTCTG
>JAPOYQ010000494.1:0-4448 GCA_026706505.1 Gemmatimonadota bacterium | reverse complement strand
CCCTCTGCAAAGTGTAACAGTGCGTCGTCTGCTGATTTTCAGAGAATTGGTTCTGACTCAGCACTTGCTGTAGACCTTTCAGGAGTTCGAGGCTGTGCGTGGTGGCGAAAATCTGCACATGCCGCTCGCTAGATAACCTGAGGAGTGATTTCAGCAGAGGTGGAATAGCTTGGTAGTGCAGGCCATTTTCGAGTTCATCAATCAGAATAATCAACTCGTTTCCCAAAATGCACGGTGAGAGAATCATTGCGGCCCGGATCATGCCGCTACCGAACATGTTCAACGGCATCATCTTCTTCAATCCGATGTCCAAGTAAGCAACGTTCCCATTTACTGCAATATCTTCAATGCGGGGATTTATGACACGCAAGTATTCGAGAAGTTTATCGGTCTTTTTGTTGATGATTACATTGGCTATGATACCACCATCGTATCCATAGTGTGGGGTAAAATATCTGACGGGAATATGCATGTCGGCGACGGTATTCGGAGTCCAGGTTATTTCGCGGTTGCCCTCGTGCATAACTAGCCTACCGCAAAAAAGCCTCGGGTCTTCTTGCGAAGCCGATTTTACTGTCGCATCGTACTGTAGGAAACGTGAACCAGAAGGAATCGACGAAGAGGATTGAATCCTCGCTTGCTCATCGCTCTGAATTTTCTCAGGATCGCCGTTGGTGTCGCTTTCGACACGTTGGATTTTCGTTGCAGCAATTGCTTGCGTGTACGGGGCTGAGATCATCAAGGTTCGCTCCGTAGAATCGCAAGACTGAGCCTCCAACACTATCTGCTTGTCGACGTCAAGTTGATGGAAGAGGGGAGACAGGACATCGAACCCATGACCAAGATAGTTTCGCCAGCCATGTTGTACCGTTATGGGTAATTCTAAGTTCGGGAAACCCAGCAGTAGGAAGATCGCTTCCAGAGTAGAAGTCTTGCCCACGTCATTCGCGCCTAGCAGGATATTGAAAGACCCCAGATCATCGAGATCAAGGCTCGACAGTCCACGAAAGCCACTAATCCTGAGCTTGTCTAAGTGCTGTGTATCTCGCATCGGCTCATCTCTCTTCTTGGTTACTGGACGATTGTCGAGGACGCTATTCCTCCACGGCTGCGGACACCGCGTTGGACACCCGCCGCAACAGACTCCCGTTGGCGACCATTTGGTTGGTCAGCACCACGCAGCTTAGCTGGTGCTCTGCATCCGCCCACGCTACCGTGCCGGTCGCCCCAGTGTGGCCGAAGGTGTGCTGCGACACCAGATCGCCCCAAAAGGCCCACACCCGCGCCCCGCACACGCCCCACCCAAGGCCCCACGGCGCGTTGAGCATGCCGTTCTGATCCCGCGTCATCGCCGCGACTGCGGCCCGGCTGAAGATGCGCTGGTCGCCGTACGCGCCGCGGTTGAGCATGGTTTGCAAGAGGATCGCCAGATCGCGTCCGGTGCTGTGCATGCCGCCCCACGGTGCCCCAAAATCGCGCCAGTACGGAGAATTCCACCCCCAACTCCGCAATTCGTCGTCCTCTTCGGTGTCCGTCCCACACCACACGGTATCTTCAATCGCCCAATCGCCTATGCCCAACGCACTGCGCTCCATGCCCAGCGGCGCGAAAATTTCCTCGCGTTCAAAATCGCGCAACCGCTGGCCGCTGACGCGCTCGACGATCGCAGCCGCCAGCAGGATGCCCTTGCTTTGGTAGCGAAAATCGGTCGCAGGTTTATAGAGCAGGGGCGTCTGCATGGCGCGCTCGACAAAGACCTCTACTGGCTCGTGCGCCCGCCGCAGGCTGGTATTCTCCGGCAGCATGTCGGGCATACCCGATATGTGCGACAGCAGGTGGCGGACCTTGATGTCGGGCCGGTCGCCGCCTGTGAACTCGGGCAGGTAGGCGCTAGCTGGATCTTCGAGCGAGATCAGCCCGCGGTCCACGAGGATCATCAGCGCACAAGCGGTGACTGGCTTGGTGATCGACGCGAGGAGAAAGATCGAATCCGCATCGACCGGCTGGCCGCTGCCGGGTTTCCGCTGGCCGGCCCCGCGTGCGAAGACCTCTTTGCCGTGCCGCGCTACCGTCAGCGAGGCCGCGCTGATCTGGCCAGCTTCGATAGCAGCCGTGAGCAGGCCGAAGGCCCGTTCAAGTTGTGCGGCCGACATGCCGACAGCCGCTGGGTCGTCCGTTTGCAAAACCGTTCCGTCCGTTGTCATCACGTTCCCTCTCTTTAGGTATATAACGCGTAACTGCTGTTTCTTCAACCAACTAACCCGACCACTTCCCTCAACCCCGTCACCACTCGTACCCCGTCCTCCGTCCATTCTGGCTCTGCTGGAGAGCCATCCGCGCCGAGCGACCGCCGAATCAACACCGGCCTAAGCCCCGCCGCCCTAGCTCCCGCTAGGTCGTCTTCCGGCGAATCGCCGACGAAGAGCGCTTCGTTCGTCGCCAACCCGGTCTGCTCCAGTGCCGGGGCAAAGATCGCCGGGTCGGGCTTTTTGACGCCGACATCGCCGGAGACGACCACTGCGTCGAAAAAGGGGCGCAACGCCAGCTCGTCTAGCAGCCGATGGACGTGCGGCGGATGGTCGAAGTTGGAGATCAGCGCCAGCTTGTAGCGGCCTTGCAGTTCGCCGAGCACGCTTTTGGCCTCTGGGTCGAGCGGCGTATGTGCGTGCCACGCCGCTATGCTCGCCTCGCTGATCCGCCGCAATGTCTCCAAATCCAGTTCCAAGCCCAACTCCCCGACCAATTCGCGGATGCGACGCTCGTACACTGTTAGCCCGTCGTTCTGCACCGGCGGCTCGGGTTGGAGCAAGAATTCCTCGCATACTCGGATCAAAGTTTCTTCATCAAACGCACGGCCACTAGCGACCAACTCGCGGCGTATGGCATGGAACCAACTCTCTCCCGCGGCCTCCATATCGCCGTAGCGCAACAATGTGCCGTAGAGATCGAAGAATACTCCTCGTATTTCAGTCATTGAGAGTCTTTCTAATTCGGCTCAAGGCGGAGGATAGCGTCTGCGCGGCACAATCACAACCGCTTCCCCACCCACAGGGCACCTCGGCGCACCACTTCTTGGAAGGAGGGGTTTTCCAGCACCGCGTTGTCGTGGCCCAGGGCAAAGAAGAACACTCGGCCTTGTCCATAAGTGTGATGATAGGCCATGACGTGGGTCTCGTCGCGGCCGGGGTCATAGGCGTGCATGAGGTGATGCGAGCGGTTTGGATCGTGCTTGAGGTAGTGCAACTCGTCGGTCACGGCAAAGTCTTCGAGGCCGGTGGCAACGGGATGGTCGGAGTCGGAGATGGTGACGGTGAAATCCATGTACGGGCTGTGGCCGTCGAAAAATCCGTTGAGCATTTGGTGATAGCCGGCGTTGTCGCGGAAGGAAGCGTCTGCGGTGTGCAGGCCGAAGAACCCGCCACCGCGTTCGATAAAGTGCAAAAGCCCCTGTTCCTGAGCTTGGGTGAAGTGGCCGACATCGGTGAAGAAGAGGGTGGCGTCGTACGCGGCGAGGTCGTTGACCATGACCTCGTAGTCGCGCGAGAAATCGGCCTCGATTTGGGCGTCTTGGTTCAGCAGGTCGGTTAGGAATCGGCCTTGGCCTTCGTGGTCGTGGTAGATGCCTTCGGTGCCGACGAATACTAATAGTTTAACGGGAGCCATGGCGAGTTCCTCCTTTTAGTCTTAGGGCTAATCGGGAGCGGCCGCGGATTTTTCCCAGGGCCGGATAAAGGATTCAGGCTCGACGCCTAAGGCGTCTGCCACGCGGTTGATATAGTTGAAAAAGCCGATGATCTGGACGGCGTCGTGAATGCCGCGATCGTCAAAGCCGTGCTGACGCAATTGGTCGATGTCCTCAGCGGTTGAGTCCTGGGGGCGCTGGGTTAGTTTTTCGGCGAAGGCGCACAGGGCACGGTCGGCTGGAGGCAGATCGGCCTGGTGCCAGTCCGCAGATAATTGGTGTACCAGCCGGTCGGCCGGGGCTCCTTCTTCAACGGCAAAATCGCGAGCGACCTCAGCACGGAGGTCGTGGGCGTGGGAGCGTATTCAGTACACGCAGTGGTTCGTGGCCGAAACGACTACGGCCAGCATTTCGCGCTGGCCTCGGCTCAGGGGCGAGGGGCCGTACATGAGGGTCTTGTAAAAATCCATTGAGACCTTCATGGCCCGAGGGTTGGGGCTCATAATGGAGACAATGCCCCAAATGCGCCCGGCCCGAGCGAGGGAGGCTTCGTACTGCTTTTTGAGCAGGCCGGTGGCCCGTTTTAGGGGAATGGTGTCTATATAGGGCATTTGCTGATCACCTCTGCGAGGACGTAACTACGCGTTTGGCTGCCGTGGCAAAATTTGTGACATTGTTGCGAGTTTTTAGCTTGCAACCGGAGAGTACCACTGCGTCGAAAAAGGGACGCAACCCAACCTAGCGCAACAACGCGCTATATAGAAGG
>JAPOYQ010000188.1:5498-11809 GCA_026706505.1 Gemmatimonadota bacterium | reverse complement strand
TGCCGAGAGCACCGGGCTGGAAGTACACCTGCGCCGTGCGCTGAATAAGCCCGAGCGCCGTCACGAATTCGGGATTGGCGAAACTGCCCGGCACTAGATCCTTCTGCTCGTAGAACCGCTCGCGGCCAGCGAGGTGATAATAGGCGTTGTCAGTCACGCCGCCGATATAGCCTGGATAGCGCCCCTGAAAGGCCAGCGGCCAGACCCCTGCGGCGCGGATTTGCTCGCAGAGGGCAAAAAACTCATCCCAAGTGCGCGGCGGTACCCAGCCGTGCTCTTCGAACATGTTCTTGTTGTACCAGACGGCGTAAACCGAGTAGAGGAAGGGAATGCCGTAGATCTTGCCCTCGTACTCATAGCGGTCGAGGCTGCCGGGCAGGAAGGATTCGCGCCAAGTCTGGTCCCCGTCCCAACTCGGCCCGTCCAGAAAGTCGTCGAGGGGCAAAATTTCGCCGTTGCGGATCAGCGCCCAATAATTGAGACCCGCGTTGCTGACTTCCGGAAACGTCCCTTCGAGAATCCGCACCCGCACCTTGTCGGCGATGCGCGGGTCGCCGTAGAGATCAACCTGCACATCGGGACGGACTTTTTCGTATTCGCGTGCGGCAAAAAAGAAAAATTCCAATCCCGCACCACCCTCAAAAATGGGCACTTCAACGCGAGTCGCCGCTTGCGCTATTGCCGAGCCGCAAAACAGCCCCAGCACAAAGACCGTCCAGCCGATAACTTTGTTAGGCGTTATTATTTTCAAAAGAACTGCTAGAAGTCGGCGGTTGCTCTAGGCTTGTTTGTCATAGCAACCTCTCGTAAAGAATTGATATAAACGGCCTTTTGCATAAAAACACCCTCTGCGAGAGAAGTGCCGCCTCTCTCGCAGAGGGTAAAAAGTAGAAAGAAAACCTACTCGTTAAAACTCGCCTTGATCCGCGCCCACGACCGGTCCTCAACCGCAGTAGCGTCGGCGGCACCGACTAGCTGGCCATCGACGAAGCGCTCGGCATAGCGGAAGGTCGCCGCTTGGCCAGAGAGAGTGTGATAGCCCCGGTACTGTTGGGGGGCTTCGTCGAAGTCCGGCATGGCGATCTGGAAGCCGATGATGTGGCCTGGCTCCAGGTCCGTGGCCACGCTGGCCGCTTGGTCGCTAAAGACGATATCATCATAGGGCGTGACGTAGATTTCGAGAATCGACGTAGTTGGCGCTTCGCCGATCGACCCGCCGCCACCATCGCTCAGAGGCGGTGAGTTGAGCCAATCGGCCCGGCCAGGATAGCCCAAAAATCGCCCGTCGGGCGAATCGAAAATCGCGTTCCACTTCTGGGCTTGGCGATTTTGGTTGAGCGCCTTCTCCTCGTCGGTCATGGTCTCGTCGTTGCCGAAATTGTACTGGCCACCGGAGTGGTCGCCATCCACCATGAACTCGACCGAATCGTGCTGCCACACCGAGGCGGGCGCGCCGCCGGCGTACTCGTTGATGTACACATTGTCGGTGCGCTCGGCCGCGAGGTAGAGCCGATTGTTGGTGTTGTTCCAGCCCAGCCAGAGCCGATAGTCCATATCGGCCGGATCGTACTGGGCACCATCGCCAACGGTTGGATCGGCGAAAAAATCCTCAGGCGTGAGCGAAGCGTCGCCGACCACGTCCTCCCAGTCGTCGATATCCCCATCAAAGAGGTCGATATCCCCTAAATCGGCATCCGGGATCTCGAAGATCAAAAAGACCTTTTCGCCGATATGGGCATGAGCACTTCCAGCCAGCACGAAGGCCAGCATGAGACAAAACACGCTGATGAGTCGCATAAAAGCACCTCCTTTAGGTTTGCTCTTAAGTGTGAGTCGCCTGTGCATAGACGACTCTTGGTTAATGGGGCGCGATTTTACGCCCCGATTAAATCTTTACTCTCCACGCTCGGACACCAAAATTTTTCGATAAACTCGACCACCAAGCCCGTGCCCTCGTCGTGGCTGACGTAAGGCGGCATGGCTGGATTGTACATTGCGTCAGTCAAGTCGCGGATCAGCGCCACATCCACCCCCCAGCGCACCATCTGCTTAATGGCAAAGGTCCGGTGCAAAACGCACATATTGGTATGGACGCCCATAATCAGCAAGTGCGCAATCCCCTGGTGCTGCAAGTAGCTATACACCTCTGTCCCATCATCCGAAATAATATCCCGCTCTTGGTCAATCCCAATCCCCGGATGCTGCCGATTCCAAGCCTTGTAGGTCTCAGTCTCGCCAGTGTCCGCCCCGTGATCGGAGGCATCTACCGGCAAGGGCGGATCTGGGCGCTCGGCATCGGGCGGCGGCGCAACTTGGGGGGCCGCGAGCGCGCGCTGACGAGCCGGCGCATCGGCGTAAAAATCCATGGTATTCGAAGGCGCGTGGACGATCAAGCCGCCGGCCGCGCGCACCGCTCGGACCACCGCGTCCATCCGCTCGATCATAGCGTCGAGGCGCTCGACCGCACCGCGGCACCAGTGGCCGTTCCACACGTCGCACAGCAAGAGCGCAGTTTGATCCGCCGCCCATTCTTGGGTGTTGGTCTGCACTTCCCAGATAGCGTGGCCGCCCTCGTCTTGTGCAAGGCGCTGAGAGCGCAGATTCAGTCGCAAAACGTTGCTCATATTGTCCTCTCAATCCGTTTCGCCCGACCAGTAATCCACCGCGTCGGCGCGGCGGAAAATGCGCTGTCGGTCTAAGGAACGGATGTTAATTTTGTCGGAATCGGGATATTGGGCCAAATCGTGCGGCAGGACATTGCTCAAGGCCAAGAGCACACAGGGTTGCTGTCCTTGATTGGTGAACTTGTGAGCGCTGCGGGGACCGGGTGGGAAGGCGATAAAGTCACCCTGTTCTACCGCCACTGGACCTCGGGGACTGATCAGCGTACAGGCCCCTTCGAGGATGTAGAACATTTCCTCTTCAAAGTGATGAAAGTGCTGCGGACAGATCGACTGGCCAGCGGACAGGCGGAAGAGGCAGTAGCCCAGATGCTGGCCACCGATGAGCGGATCGATATCCTTGATCTCCCAGCGGTAGCCCGCAGGTCCACCCCCCGACGTCCAAGGAATATCCTCTACATTGATCTTATTGATGTAAATGTCGGTCCGTTCCTCCAAGCATTCGAGCAACAGTCGGCGAGCGTCGTGCAGAACGGAATGCCCGTCGCCCATCAACAGAGCGTCAAAGTCGAGTTGCAATAATTTGCGCAAGCCCAAGGCCGCTTGGGGCGGATCGGCAAGCTTGGCGTCCGGCAGCAAAGTAATGCGGCCCAGCGGCGCGCCGACGACCAGATCGCCTGCTAAGACTAGCTTGAGGGTCGGCCAATACAGGGCAATCTCACCCGGACTCTTGCCGTGCGCTAAATGCACCACTTGGAGCCCGGGAACGATTTCCTCGCCGTCGTCCAGCCGACGGTCCGGTGGCTGGTCAAACAAGTCGGCGTCGGCGCGGTGGGCGGCGATGCGAGCACCGGTGCGGTCTTGGAAAAACGCGGCTTCGCGCTCGTGGTCGCGATTGGTCAGCACGATCCAAGTGGCCCCGCCCAATTGATCGAACTGCTCCAAATCAGCCGCTGTCATGGGCACCGGGTCGATCAGGATATTGCCTTCTTCACGCACCCACAGATGGCCGTTGAAGTCGATTTGGCGCTCTTGGCTGAAGATGGACCAAGAATAGAAGTTTGTAACGGCGATTTCTTTCACAGTGTATGTCCGGCGATTTTAAGAGTGAATAAAACCGTTTCTACAAACAGGCCCGCACAACATCGCGTGCATTCAATAGGTCGTCGCGACTTCTGTAGTACTCAAAGACGAAATAGGGCACCTGCGCCCACTCCTGTAACGCGCCAATGTAGGTCGAATAATCCAAGCACCCCGACCCCGTCGGCCCGTAGTCGGCGACCTCGCCGTTTTCGGCAAAGCGCGCATCCTTGCCATGGGCGATTGCGATATCGGGGCCGAGCATCCGCACCGCGCGCACTAGCGGGGTGCGGTCTGGCGCGAAGTTCGCCGCGTCCATGCAGACTTTGAGCGCTCTAGACCTCACCCGATCCTGCACTCGCAAAAAGCGCTCTGCCCCGTCGATGCTCCCCGCCCGCGTCATCTCCACCGCGATGACAATGCCAAGCCGCTCCGCTGTCGCACAGGCCGTCGCCAGCCCTGTGCACAGCCCCTCGAACACCGCTTGGTCGTCAACGCCCTCTTCTGGATACCCCGACGGATGCCACACTAGCACTGGCCGCGGGTTGTCGCCGAAACGCCCTTCGAGCGCTGCCGTCTTCTCCACGCAGCGCACTAACCTTTCGACATCCTCCCGGACCATTCCCTTTGGCCCGACCAGATCGACGTGCAACGTCATCGCCGCCAGCGCGATATCGGCCGCCTGTAGTACCTTGTCGATATCCTCTGCCGATGGGTCCGTTGCATCTCCGTCTGCTCCCCCGCCGAAAAACATCTGTACCGCCTCGAATCCCTCGGACCGCATCTCTGCCGACGACAGCAGACCTCCTGGCATCAACGCAAGTTTCACGGTTCCCTCCTTCCAAAATTCGAGCCAGCGGCGGGTAAAACTCCCTACCGCTTCTTGTTACGATTAAAACATTAAAACGTCCCCTGCACGTCCATCACCTGTCCACCCCCTTCTTTCACCTTGGAGGTAGCCACCCGCTTTTGCAGCTCTTCGTAGTACAAATCCTCGTCCACCGGAATATGTACCCAATCGTCCGTCCACGTCGAAAGCAACATCGCATTGGCCAACTCCACGCCGTTGATCCCCTCGGTCCCCGCAGCCAACAGCGGCGCGCCCGTACGGATAGCTTGCACCCAGTTTCGGGTAATCCCCTTGTGCTCCTCGCCACCGCCGCCCGGGATCTCGCACTTCCAAACTTCTGGGCTGCCAAACCCATGCGGCCACTCCTCGAGGAACTTGCCCGCCGACTCCGTCGTGCGCCAAAAGGTGATCTTGCCGCCTTCCAACACCACCTTGCCGCGGTCCGCTGAAATCTCCAGCCGATTGGTCCCCGGAGCCTCGCCCGTAGAAGTAATAAAAACGCCCGTAGCTCCGTTCTCGTATTCAACGTAGGCCGTTACATCGTCTTCAACCTCAATGTCGTGGTATTGCCCAAAGCGGCAAAAGGCACGCACGCGTTGCGGCATTCCGCAGATCCACTGCCACAGGTCGAGATTGTGCGGACACTGGTTGGCCAACACGCCACCGCCCTCGCCGGCCCAAGTCGCCCGCCAGCCACCTGAATCGTAGTAGCTCTGGGCGCGGAACCAGTTGTTGATGATGTAAACCGTGCGCTGAATCGGTCCCAATTCGCCGGATTCGACGAGCGACTTCAGCTTTTGGTGCTCGTCGCGCGCACGCTGGTTGAACATCATGCCAAAGACCCGGTCGCTTCTGGCCGCGGCTTCGTTCATCTCGCGAACTTGGCGCGTATAGACCCCGGCCGGCTTCTCGCTCATCGCATGCAGGCCATTTTCGAGCGCCTGGATCACCAGCGGAGGATGGAAGTAGTGGGGAGTGGCGACGATTACAGCGTCTACGCATTGGGCCGCAAACAGGGCGTCGGCATCGGCAAACGCTTGCACGCCCGCGCCGTATTTATCTTGCACGTCCGCGAGCCGGGCTGGGTCTACATCAGCTACGGCCGCGAGCTCCGCACCGGCGATTTGGCCTTGAGAAAGATAGGTGGCGTGGTTGCTACCCATGCCGCCAAGGCCGATAATACCAATTCGCACCTTGTCCATATTGCGCTCCTTGTCGTAATCTAGCGATGATACAGGTCTAGCTTTGCGGGACTCAAAAAAAGAAGTAAGTCGCCGAACATGCCAACGAGAATATGGGCCGCAATATACCTCCGAATCTGCCGAACGGTCAATCTCGCACGATTCTTGAGTTGATCGATCATGACGGCGACCTGTCCCTTTCGAATCGGTCCTTGCGCCCTCTTAACTCACTAGAAAAATGAATAAGCCGAACATACTGATCTTCATGACCGACCAGCAACGGGCGTGCTCCGTACTACCTGGCGACGCGTACAAAGCGAAGACACCCGTGCTTGACGAGTTCCGCGAGGAGAGCGTCACCTTCAGCCGCGCCTTCTGCCCGTCACCGCACTGCTGCCCGTCGCGCGCATCATTTATGACCGGCCTGATGCCGACCCAGCACGGCGTCTGGCACAACGTAAATGTCGCCAATGCCATCACCCGAGGCTTGAAAGACCACATCCGTCCTTGGAGCGTGGACATGCGGGAAGCGGGTTATCGCATGCTCTTTTCGGGCAAGTGGCATGTCAGCAACTATCA
>JAPOYQ010000188.1:0-5488 GCA_026706505.1 Gemmatimonadota bacterium | reverse complement strand
CGTCGCGCCGGTAGGCGCACGCCACGGTAGACGATTGAGCCGCGACGAGCAAGACGCAGCAGCCCGCGAACGCGAACTGCGCAATTTGCAACAGCATGCTGGGGACAATGGCGGCAACGAGCGTGCCCCCGGCGAGATCAGGCGTGCGGGGATGCGTCCGTACATCCACTATGGCGACAACAGCCATCCCTTCTTGGCGCAGTATTTCCGCGACGGGGAAGAAGACGACCCATTCGGCGACCGCACAGTGGTCGAGGCCGCGCTGGCGAAAATGGATGCGCTAGACGGGAACGAGCCGTGGTGTCTGTATGTTGGCACCCTCGGTCCACACGATCCGTATATCGCACCCAAGCGGTTCCTCGATCTGTATGAAGGCGTGGAATTCCCACTACCGGACACCTTCGACGATCCGCTGGACGACAAACCGGCTCTCTACCGCCGCACCCGCGACCGCTTTGCTCAGTTGACGCGCGAGGAACACCAGGACGCGATCAAGCACTACTTGGCGTTCTGCACCTATGAGAACTGGCTCTTCGGGCAGTTGATCGACAAGCTCAAAGAGCGCGGAGAGTATGAAGATGCAATCATTCTCTACCTCTCCGATCACGGCGACTATCTGGGCGACCACGGCCTGTGGTGTAAGGGCCTACCGTCGTTTCTGAGCTGCTACCACGTGCCGGCAATCGCAAAGATGCCGGGCGGAAAGCAGGGCGTGGTGCGCGACGAGTTTGTGTCGCTCTGTGACTTCGCGCCGACGTTGCTCGAGATGGGCGCAGTGGAGAGCCCTGTGGAGTTTGCCGGTGCCAGTCTGATGCCGTTGCTCAAAGGCGAAACACCGGCCGACTGGCGCGATGCGCTCTTCTTCCAGACGAATGGGAACGAGACCTATGGCATCCAACGCTCCGTTGTCACCGACCAGTGGCGATTCGTCTACAATGGATTTGACTACGACGAGCTATACAATTTGGAGAGCGATCCCGGACAGATGCAGAACCTTGCCCCTGATCCGCAATATCAGCCCGTCGTCGAGGAGATGTATCGCCGCATCTGGACGTTCGGCCTTGCGCACGAGGAACACTTGCTCAACGAGTACATCATGACCGCGATGGCAGATTACGGGCCGAGGATAGCACAAGACTTGGGCCAGATGCGGTAAGTGATGTGGTACACGCCGACAATATCCCCATGACATAGGAGAACCTCATGTACAATCTCAACGGCAAAGTCGCCCTCGTCACCGGCGCGGGCGGCGAACACGGCATTGGCCGCGCCATCTGCCAGCGTCTAGCGCGCGAAGGCTGCGACCTCGTAGTCAATGACTTGCACACCCAACCCTATAGCGACTCTGGTTGGGGCGGTCTGCCCGCCCTCGTCGCCGAAATCGAAGCTGCTGGCCAGCAGGCCCTCGCAGTGGAAGCCGACGTATCCGACGCCGACCAAGTCGAGAGCATGGTACAAGACGCGCTCGCCCACTTTGGCCGCATCGACCTGCTAGTCAACAACGCTGGCTCGCGCCCCGGGCCAGACCGCGTCCCCGTCGTCGATCTAAGCGAAGCCGCCTGGGATCAAGTGCAAAGCGTCAACGTCAAGGGTACCTTTCTCTGCTCGCGCACTGTGGCCCGGCACCTGATAGATCGCGGCGACGGCGGCAAGATCATCAACATGTCCTCTACGGCCGGACGCCAAGGGATCCCGCGCTACGCCGCGTACTGCACGTCCAAATTCGCCATCATCGGCTTTACCCAATCCCTCGCCTGGGAGCTCGCTCCCCACCGGATCAACGTCAACGCCGTCTGCCCGGGCAACACCCTCACCGAGCGCACCCACTACATTGCCGCGGGCCTCGCCCAACGCGACGAGCCAGACGCCGACACCACGGCCGCCCTAGTCCACGACCTTGAGGAGCAAACCCCCCTAGGCCGCATTGGCACACCCGAGGACGTGGCACGCACCGTGGCCTTTCTCGCTTCGGACGAAGCCGAGTACCTCACCGGCGTATCGATGTTGGTGGCCGGCGGCTTTCAGATGTGAGACTGGGCTCGTTTACTCCTTGACGCTCCCCAGCATGATCCCGCGCACGAAGTACTTCTGCACGAACGGATAGACCAAAAGCATCGGCAGGATGGTAACGACCACGGTCGCCGCCTTAATCGTCTCGGGCGTGAATTCGGTGATGTTCGGATCGACCAACCCCTGTTCGATCAACTCGATGCTGTTCTCGATGACAATCCGCTGCAAAAAGGTCTGCAAGACCTGATTCTCGTCCGATGCAATATAGAGCATGGCGTCGAACCAGTGATTCCAGTGCGCCACGGCCGTCCACAGCCCAATAGTCGCCAGCACTGGCTTGGAGAGGGGCACGTATATCCTAAAGAGAATATTGAACTCGCTGGCCCCGTCGATCTTGGCTGACTCGGCCAGGCTTTCGGGAATGGCCTGAAAGAAATTCTTGACCACGATGATGTTGAAGGCCGTTAGCATCTGCGGCAGCACCAGCGCCCATATTGAGTCGATCAGACCCAGGTTCTTGACCAGCAAGTAGTTGGGCACAATACCGCCGCTAAAAAGCATGGTGAAAAGCACCAAGAACAGCAGCGGACTGCGGTGGGGCATTTCGCGCCGCGCCAGCGGATAGGCCGTCAGACAAGTAAAAAAGAGCGTCAGCGCCGTGCCCAACACCGTGCGCAGAATCGAGTTGGTAAACCCCGTGACGATCTCGGGGTTGGACAGCACCATGCGGTACGAGGTCAGCGAAATATCCCTCGGGTAGAGGTGCAGGCTCGCCCGCATGGCCTCAGCGGCACTACTCAGCGGCATTGGGAGAGTGTACACGTGCGGTGAGGGTGCTAGTAGCCTGACCAAGCCCAACACCGTCAGATTAAAGACGTTAAATATCTTCTCGCCTCGCGTGCGGCTTACCATATGCCCTGCTCCCCTCCGCTGAGCCGCCGGGCCAGCGAGTTAGCCAGCACCACCATCAACAAACCGACCACGGACTTGAAAAGCCCGGCACCCGTAGCCAGCCCAAAGTCCATCAGCACGATCCGCCGCAAAACATAGGTATCGATAATGTCGGCCGCGTCGTACACCATGGGATTATACATGTTGTAAATCTGGTCAAAGCCCGCGTTGAGCACGTGGCCGAGATTGAGGATGAAAAGCGTGATAATCGTCGGCACCAACCCCGGGATGGTGATGTGCAAGGTTTGCTTCCAGCGCCCCGCCCCATCGACGACGGCTGCCTCGTACAGGTCGGGAGAAATCCCAGCCAGTGCCGCTAAGTAGATCACCGCCCCATAGCCAGCCGCCTGCCAGATCCCCGTGGCAATGACCACGACGATAAACCAGAAGTCGTTGGTGAGGAACTCAATCGGGGAGACACCGAAGAGCTGGGAGATCTGGTTGGCTGGGCCACTCTGCGAGAAAATCATCAGAAAGATGCCGCCCAAGATCACCCACGAGAGGAAGTAGGGGATATAGGTCACCGTCTGCACAGTGCGTTTGTACCAGGAAACGCGGATCTCGTTGAGCATCAGCGCCAGCGCGATCGGCGCGAAAAAGCCGAACAGCAAGCGCAATAAGCTGATGGTGACCGTGTTGCGCAGGGCATTGGGAAAGTCGGCCCCGCCGAAGAGACGGGAGAAATTCTCCAACCCACTCCACTCGCTGCCCAAGATGCCGGCGCTCAGGCGAAACTCCTTAAAGGCGAGCACCAACCCGAACATGGGCAGGTAATTGAAGACGAGGAGAAAAGCCAGCCCCGGTGCTACCAGCAGCAATAGTCCCTTGTGTCTTCGGTATTGCGTCAGTACTTCGCTCATATAGCCTTCAGTAAGTAATTTACGTTTTGTGATATATTCCTCTGTCATTCTGAGCGCAGCGCAGCGGAGTCGAAGAATCTCCTACCGATAAAGCCGGGTAGGCAAAAAATACTTCGTCCGCCTATCGGCTCCCTCAGCATGACCTGCCTAGGTGCATCCTCGCTTGACATCCTAGTCCCCTTTGTTTACTACCACTGCGCCATGCAGCGCGCTTCCATCGAAAAATCCACTGCCTCGGCCCTGCTCTGCGGCCCAGCCGTACTCCTCTACCTAGCCTTTTTCGCCCTACCAACTCTGCTCGGCTTTGCCTACGGCCTGACCGACTGGTCTGGCTGGACTAAAGACCCCCGCTTTATCGGCTTGGACAATTTCCGCGAGCTGCTCGACGACGATCGCTTCTTCGCCGCTTTGCGCTTCACGCTCTTTGAGACGGCCATGATCGTCGTCGGCTACACCTCGCTGTCGCTGGTCTTAGCCGTACTCCTAGACCGTATGAAGGTCATGCGCGGCCTCGTGCGCGGGCTGTTTTTCTACCCATTTATCCTCAGCATTCTCGTCAGCGCTCTGCTCTTCCAATATCTGGCCAACTACCGCACCGGCGCCATAAACACCCTGCTGCGCGCCTTTGGTTTCGACGCGCTGGCCCAAGATTGGATGGGCGATCCGGCACTGGTGCCTTACTTCATCCTCGCCTTGGTCCTCTGGCACGGCCTCGGCTTCTACACCACCATCTTCCTCGCTGGGCTACAAACCATCCCCAACGAACTCTACGAGGCCGCGCAAATTGACGGAGCCGGCCCTTTGGCGACCTTCTACCGCGTCCAAATCCCAGTGCTCATGCCGATGATCAAGACCAACTCGGTCATCGCCCTGATCACCGGCATCAACCTCTTCCCTCAGATCTTGGTCACCACCCAAGGCGGCCCTGGCTACCGCACGTTTACCGCCGGCTACTACATCTACTGGCTCGGCACGGAAAACGACCGCCAGGGATATGCTTCGGCCATCGCCTTTGTCGTCTTCGCCTTCCTAGTTTTGGTCGCTGCCCTGCAAGTCGCCTTTTTCCAGCGCCGCGAGACCGACCTATGAGACGCCGCCTGCCCCTCTTCGAGATCGGGATGCTGCTCTTAGGGTTGCTCTACGTGTCGCCCTGTTTTCTGGCGCTGCTCAACTCATTCAAGACCCTGCCGGAAATCATCCGCTCTCCGGTGGCACCCCCCGAGGCACCGACCCTCGAAAACTACCACTACATCTTCACCGGCATCAAGCTAGCCGCGCCGATGTTCAACAGCCTGCTGATGTGCGTTGCCGTCATCACCACCCTCATCGTCGTCGCCTCCATGGCTGCGTACTCCCTCACGCGCCGCCGCATGCGGACGGGCCATTTCTGGAGCATCTTCTTCCTCGCCGGGATCACCGTGCCGTTCCAGATCCTCATGTTGCCGCTCTTGCGCCAATTCAACTATCTCGGCATCGGCTACACGTACTTTGCCCTCTATCTGCACTACGTGTCCTACGGCCTTCCATTATGCTTGTTCATCTACAGCGGCTTCATGCGCTCCATCCCCCGCGATCTCGAAGAAGCGGCGCTGATCGACGGCTGCACGCCCTTTGGTACCTTCTGGCGCGTGATCTTCCCACTGCTGACTCCCTGCACGGTGACGATC
>JAPOYQ010000672.1 GCA_026706505.1 Gemmatimonadota bacterium | reverse complement strand
CCCGCGATCAGCAGATCAAAAGAGAACGGGCTACGAGCAACTTATGCACGGCCGAGGTCTTACCTGCTGTGGTAGCGAGCATGTACGCGGTCTATCACGGGCCGGACGGATTGCGGCGCATGGCTCACCGCATACACCGCCAGACGCAGGTGCTTGCCCGAGGGTTGGAGGAAGCTGGCTACCGCGTCGTCCACGACCAGTACTTCGATGTGCTACGCGTTGAAGTGGGAGCGAGGGGAGACGAGTTGTTGGCGCAGGCGCGGGCCGAGGGGATGAACTTCCGCGACCTGGGGGACGGGCATTGGGGCATTGCCCTCGACGAAACGACCCACAAGGAAGATTTGCAAGCCATCCTCACCTTGCTGGGTGGCAAGGTGCCCACCGAAGTCGATGAAGGGCCTGCTTGGAGGCCTGATCACGTCCGCCATTCGCGTTTCATGGAGCATCCCGTCTTTGCTACGCATCACTCCGAGACCGAAATGATGCGCTACATGCGCCGACTCGAAGCCAAGGATCTGTCCTTGGTCCACGCAATGATTCCCCTCGGCTCGTGTACTATGAAGCTCAATGCAACCGCGGAAATGATGGCGATTACTTGGCCTGAATTCGCTGGGCTGCATCCGTTTGCGCCCGTAGAGCAAGCCCAAGGGTACGCGGCAGTTTTTGCCGAAATGGAGGACATGTTGCGCGAAATCACCGGCCTCAAGGGCATTTCGCTGCAACCCAATGCGGGTTCTCAGGGCGAGTACGCTGGCCTACTCATCGTGCGCAAATACCACCGGATGCGCGGGGAGGCCCAGCGGAACATCTGCCTCATTCCAGCCTCGGCGCATGGAACCAATCCGGCTAGCGCGGCTATGGCCGGTTTAGACGTGGTCGTCGTCTCTTGTGACGACGAAGGAAATATCGACTTGGCAGACCTGCGGGCAAAAGCCGACGCACACCGCGAGCGACTCGCGGCCTTAATGGTGACGTACCCCTCGACCCACGGGGTGTTTGAAGAGGCCATTGGCGAAATCTGCGCGGTTGTCCATCAAGCAGGCGGCCAGGTCTATATGGACGGTGCCAATATGAATGCCCTGGTGGGATTGTGCCGGCCCGGGGAAATCGGCATTGACGTGTGTCATTTGAATTTGCACAAGACCTTCTGCATTCCCCACGGCGGGGGCGGCCCGGGGATGGGGCCCATTGCCGTGGCCGAGCACTTAGTGGAGTTCTTGCCCTCGCACCCCCTCGTCTATACCGGTGGGGCTGAGTCGATCGGCCCCATTGCGGCTGCTCCGTGGGGCAGTGCCTCGATTCTGCTCATATCTTGGGCGTATTTGCGGCTGATGGGTGGCTCGGGCCTCACCGAGGCGACGAAGGTGGCGATTCTCAGTGCCAATTATCTGAGCACTCGCCTCGCCGATTCCTTTCCCGTGCTATACAAGGGGCACAACGGGCGCGTAGCCCACGAGTGTATCCTCGACCTGCGCTGGGCGCGGGAGCACGGCATTGGCGTAGAAGACGTAGCCAAGCGATTGATGGACTATGGATTCCACGCACCCACGGTATCCTTTCCGGTCGTCGGAACCTTGATGGTCGAACCTACTGAGAGCGAATCCAAGGCCGAGTTGGACCGGTTTTGCGAGGCCATGATCGCCATTGGCGGAGAAATCCGACAAGTAGCTGCCGGGGAGATGGACCCCACCGACAATCCGCTCGTCCACGCGCCGCACCCTGTGGATGTCGTGCTGGCCGACGAGTGGGATCGGCCCTATTCTAGAACCGTCGCCGCCCTGCCGGCTCCTTGGCTATTGGAGCGCAAATTTTGGCCGGCCGTAGGGCGACTGAACGACGCGCAGGGCGATCGCAACCTGATCTGTTCCTGTCCGTCTGTCGAAACGTATTCACAAGAGGAGTGAAATGAGCCCCAAGCGCGCCCTAATCACTGGAATTACCGGCCAAGACGGTTCGTACTTAGCCGAATTGCTGCTGGAAAAGGGCTATGAGGTTTTCGGGCTGGTTCGCCGCAGTAGCACGGTCAATTTTGAGCGGATCGGCCATTTGCAGGACAAAATCGAGTTGATCTCCGGCGATCTGTTGGACCAGAAGTCATTGATTTCGGCGCTACAGACTGCGCGGCCGCAGGAAGTGTACAATCTAGGCGCTCAGTCCTTTATACCGGTCTCTTGGGAGCAACCCATGTTGACCGGCGAGATCACCGGCTTGGGCGTGACGCGGCTGCTTGAAGCCATCCGCGCCTGCGACGAGAACATCCGCTTTTACCAAGCCAGCACCAGCGAGCTATTCGGCAACGCACAGGAATCGCCACAGAACGAGCAAACGGCTTTCTATCCGCGTTCGCCCTACGGGGTGTCCAAGCTCTACGCACATTGGATCACCATCAACTATCGCGAAAGCTACGGTCTGTTCGCCTGCACGGGCATTCTCTTCAATCACGAGTCGCCGCGCCGTGGGCGCGAATTCGTCACCCGCAAAATCACGCATGGTGTGGCCCGCATCAAATGCGGGCTGGACCAAGAGCTGCGCCTTGGCGACCTAGCTCCTCGCCGCGATTGGGGCTATGCGGGCGACTTTGTCCGCGCAATGTGGATGATGCTCCAGCAGGACGAACCCGACGATTACGTCATCGCCACGGGTACCTCCCGCACCATTGGCGAATTCTGCGAGGTTGCCTTTGCCCACGCCGGCTTGGACTGGCGGCAATACGTGGTCCTGGATGAGCGTTTTTTGCGCCCCGCAGAGGTGTATACCCTGTTGGGCGATGCGACTAAGGCGCGGGAAAAACTCGGTTGGGAGCCCGAGGTCGGCTTTGAGGAAATGGTCCAGCAGATGGTTGACTGGGACTTGGAACAGGTGGCCCATCAGTCGGCCCCAGTGCGCCCGTCACTGCGGCGATAGCGGTGGCTGAACTTGCGGATCTGGCCACATATCGTCTGAATCGCCCGCACATCGCGAACTTCCAAATCGACTTTGTTGAAGAAGCGGCGCAGCACTCGACCGAAGTGATCCGGCTTGTTGTTGTACGGGGTAAACTCTATTTCGGCAAGGGCTTGCAGGATCTGAGCGAACATTCGCTCGCGTTCGCCAGCCGTGGCCAGTTGCACGGGCGGATCCGGTGGTTTTTCGCTCACGGCCGCATACAGGCCATAAGTGAACAGGAGCACGGCGTGAGAGAGGTTGAGGGAAGGATAAGCCACGGCTGTAGGGAACCTCAGCACCTGGTGACAGAGCGCGAGTTCCTCATGCCACAAGCCGTCCCTTTCGCGTCCGAATACAAGGGCGATTCGGCGATGATGTATTTGGAAGGCTAGTTGGGCAATCAGGGATTGTGGCGCGGAAGTAACCGTGCGGAAGCGGCCCTGCCGATGGGTCGTGCCGACGACGATGTGGCAATCGGCTACGGCCGCGGCTAGACTGGGAAAAACTTGGCTGCCATCGAAAATATCGCCCGCGCCGTGGGCAAAGGCACGCGCTTCCGGTGTGTCCCATGCCCCGGGATTGACCAAGGCCAATTGGCTTATACCCGTGGTTTTGAGCACGCGAGCCGTAGCGCCGATATTGCCGGGTGTCGCCGGCTCGACGAGCACGACGCGGATGTTGTCGAGAGGATTCATGCGGCTTGCCAAACTAAACCAAGAAGGATACTGCGCGCCAATGCACACCGCAGGTGAACTCACCCGCGTCCAACTTGCGGATGGCGTCTATTTGCATCTGCACAGCATTGGGCTGTATAAGACGATCCGGGTGGATGTGTGTCTGAGCACGCCGCTGTGTGCGCCGAGACATTCGCTCGTGGCTCTGAGCGGCCAACTGTTGGCACGGGGCACGCACAAACTGCCCAATATCCAGAGCCTCAACCGCTTCATTGACGATCTCTACGGAGCGCATTACTCGGTGCAAGTCGATCGCTTAGGAGAGTATCAGTTTGTTCATTTATGTCTGGAGATTATAGATGATAACTTCCTTGGGGAGAAGGGGATATTGGCGCAGGGATTGGCTTTTCTACGCGATGTCCTCCGCGATGGCAGTGGGTTCCAGCCCGATTGTCTAGAGCGAGAAAAACACCGCCTCGCGCGGCAAATCGCCGATGGCTTCAACGACAAACTGAGCTACGCCCAAAGGCGGTGCAGCGAAGAGATGTGCCGGGGCGAACCTATAGGCTTGTCGCCGCTAGGCAACCCCGCAGACTTTGCCGCCGTGCAGGCCGATGAGCTGTGGGCTTTCCACCACGAGCGGACGGCTGTTGATCGCCTAGATCTTTTCGTAAGCGGCGATCTGCGCTTGGAGCAGATTCAGCCCTTGGTGGAGTCTCTTTTTACTTGGGAGCGTGCGTCGAGCCAACCCCAGCGCCAGCCGCCACGCCCGAGCATTGCTGGTTCGCGGCGCGAGATTTTTGAATGTCAAGAGGTGCGAGAGGCAAAAATGGTATTGGGCTATCGCACCCAAGTTGCTTATGGTACGGACGGCACCGACGACTATCCGGCTTTGGTTCTCCTGAACCTGATGCTCGGCGGCGACGGTCCATCGCGGCTGTTCAAACACCTCCGCGAAGAAGAGGGTTTGTGCTACTACATTGCATCGCATATCGAGGCATTGAGCGGGCTACTCTTTGTGGCCGCGGGCATTGAAGCCGCTGCGTACTCCGAGGTTCGGGATAAGGTGGAACAAGAGCTCCAAGCGCTGCGCTCTGGGGTTGTTGTTCCTCAGGAGATTGAAGTGGCTCGGCACCTGCTCAGAGCGCGGCTGTTGGGGCTAGCCGAAGACCGTGAGGGCTTTTTTCGCTATCAATTGCGGGAAGGGCTGACAGGGGGTAGCCAGTCCCCGCAAGCGCTGTGGCAGCGCATTGAGCAAGTCGGCGTCGAAGAGCTAGCCCACGTGGCCGATGGCATCGCAGCGGACACGGCTTTTCTATTGCACGGGACATAAGAACGTGATCGCGGATGCGCTATTGGGGGAAGTCGTACACCACAGCCGCTTAGGATGTGGCCTTGATGTATGGGCAGTACCGCGGCTAGGTAGTCGGCAAAAAGCGGCCGTGCTGTACATAGACTACGGCTCGGTCGATCTGCATCTGCGTGCCCGTGACTCTGGGAAGGTGCAGACGACGCCTGCTGGTACGGCGCACTTTCTCGAACACCGACTTTTTGCCAAACCCTACGGCGACATCACCGAGCAGATCAACCGCCTCGGTGGCGACGTAAGCGCCAGCACCAGTTTTACTTCAACCGTTTTTTCTCTGACGTGCATTGAGCATTTTGCCGACCATTTAGCGTTGCTCTTTGAACTCGCGTTGGACCTGCACGTCCTGCCAGACGGTGTCGCTCAAGAGCGCGAAATCATCGACCACGAGTTACAGATAAGCTGCGACGACCCAGAGTGGATCGGGTTTTTACACGGCCTCAAGGCACTGTACAGGGATGTCCCCTTGGCGTGGGATATGGCCGGCACGAGGGAGAGCATCGGGCAGATCGATGTGGCTGCGCTAACTCGCTGTCACGAAGTCTTTTACCAGCCCGAATACATGGGGCTGTATTTGTGCGGAGATTTCGACGTAGAGGATATTTGCGCGGCCGTCGAGTCCAACTTGCTAAAGCACAGCCGACCGCGCTCCGCATGGGCCCGCGTGGAGCGGCCGGTGGTTTTGCCAGCTCCGCGGCCGCTTGGGGACTTGGCACTGCCGGTCAGCCGACCCTATACCTTGCTGTTTTTCGGCGACGATAAGGCGGGCCAATCGGGCCGCGATTTGCTCTTGCGGGAGTTGGCCTTAGAATTGGCCTTAGACATCGCCTTGGGGCCGGCGAGCAATTTTTTTGCCGCGCACTACGAAGATGGTCTGATCGATGGCGATGCCTTTGGAGCCGAGGTTTATGCCGAGCCGACGTTCTGCTTTTGCACAGTGGGCGGATATACCCAACAGAGCGAGCAGTTGCGCGAGGAAATAAGTGCCGCATTGGCCAACCTCGACGAGCGCGTTGTGGCGGCGGATTTGGGCCGCGCCAAGCGCAAAGCCTACGGCCTGCTGCTGCGTGCGTGGGAGCAAGCTGAGGACGTGGCCGATATGCTCTGCTCGGCCGCGGCCAGCGGGGCGGCTCCTAGCGTCTATTTTGACGTACACGAGCAGATCAGGGTCGGCGACATCCTTGAAGTGCTGGAGAGCTGCTTGTCGCCAGCGCACCTGAGCGCGATGCAGTGCAGTCCGGCCTCAGTATTGGGGCCGCTTGTGCCCACCGGACGCGCGGAGTAATGGCCGACAAGATATATCGCTATTGGATCGCGGTGCCGAGCGGGTTGGAGGCAGTGGCACTCGACGAGTTGCGCGAGTATGCGCCCGAGGTACAGCAGGTCGAAGTCGAACCGGGTGGGCGCGTAGGCCAGATTTTCTTCACGTACAAGCGCAGCCCGGAACGGCTTCTACAATTGTGCTCGGCCATGCACTGTTCCGGTTTAATCAGCCAGATGCACGGCGTTACAGTGGGCCGACCGGGTCTTGAATACATCTGCAAGCGCATCGCTCGTTGCGATCTGACGCCAGTCAAAAGCCTCGCGCAGGCCCAATCCGCTGAGATCGACACCGATGCTTTTGCTCTGAGCGCGACGCTGCAGGGCCGGTATCGGTTCAGTTCAGCCGAGCTAACTGCAGCCGTGGCAGCGGTTTTGCGCGATCAGCACGGATTGCGTCTAGGCAAAGGGCCGCATCTGCTGCGACTGCACTTGCAACTGACTAGGCGGCGCGCCCTGTTGGGGTTGCGGCTAGGGGGGGGCACCGCGCCGAATGCGGCTGTGGTGTATTGCTTGGCTCGCTTGGTGGCCATGCAGCCGGGGGCATGCGTCCTGTGGGCGCGCCGAGACCCAAGCGAGCTAGTCGCCTTGCAGGAGCTCTTCCAGCCAAGCGTCCTAGTTGGAATTCGGTCCTCAGGGAGCCGGCATGGGCCGGTTGGCGTAGTCGCAGATCTAGATCGTCTGCCCTTGGGAGAGGACTGCATCGACTATGCGTTTGGCTTTGCTGCGGGCGATTGCGCCGCGCTGCTAGCTGAGCTAGCGCGCGTCTTGCGCTCAGGTGGGGTGGCCGCTATCCAGGTAGCGGATTTGGAGCTTCTCCTCGGCTATCTGGAGATTGGAGTGTATCCACTGGCCGTCTTGGCCGACTTGAGCTTGCCCGAGCGCGGGCGAGCTTATCGGCTGGTCGTTCTCGAGAGGCTGCTCGACCCTTGATATAGCGAAAATCTAGGCGTTATTTAAAAAGATGCATATGGAAACGAATTCGGCTAGGGCTTTCGCCCAAGCGCAGCAAGTCATTCCTGGAGGAGTGAATAGCCCGGCACGGGCTTTTGGCGCAGTGGGCGGTGGTCCTCTCTTCATCGAGCGGGGGGCTGGTTCGCGGATTTTTGATATCGACGGCCGCGAATACATCGACTATGTGTGCTCTTGGGGGCCGCTCATTTTCGGCCATGCCCATCCCCGCGTCGTACAGGCCGTGCAGGAAGTCAGTGCGAAGGGGACCAGTTTCGGTGCCCCTACCGAGTTGGAAATCGCGCTGGCCGAGCGCATTGTGGAGATGGTGCCCTCTATCGAGATGGTGCGAATGGTGAGTTCGGGGACCGAGGCGACGATGGCGGCGGTGCGCTTGGCTCGCGGCCATACCGGCAGGGACAAAATCGCCAAATTCGAGGGCTGCTGGCACGGGCATGGGGACAGCTTCTTGAGCGAGGCTGGGTCTTCGGCCCTAACCTTGGGGGTTCCCACGAGTCCAGGCGTGCCGCAAAGCGTGGTTGATTCGACGTTGACGCTTCCGTACAACGACGCGGATGCGGTGCGCGAGGCCGCGCGGGGAAACAGCGGCCAGATCGCCGCCATTATCGTCGAGCCAGTGGCTGGTAATATGGGCACCGTGCCCCCGCGCGAGGGGTTTCTCCCCGCACTGCGCCAGATAGCAGACGAAGAGGAGATCGTCCTCATTTTCGACGAGGTCATTACGGGGTTCCGCGTCGGTCCGGGTGGGGCGCAAGAGCGCTATGGCGTGATGCCCGACCTGACGTGTTTGGGCAAGATCGTCGGAGGAGGCTTGCCAGCTGCCGCGTATGGCGGCAAACGAGAGATCATGGAAAACGTGTCGCCATTGGGCATAAAGGTCTCCCAGGCTGGCACCTTATCGGGCAATCCGCTCGCCATGGCCGCGGGCTTGGAGCAATTGAACATGCTATCCGAACCCGGGATCTACGAAACGCTGGAGAGTCGCTGCGCCGACTTGGCGGCTGGCATGGCCGACAATCTGCAAAAACTGGGGTTGGACTACGTACTGAACCGAGTCGGTGCCATGCTCTGCATGTTTTTTACTTCGCACCCGGTGGCGGATTTTGCCAGCGTCGGAACGGTCGATTTAGAGCGCTTTAAGCGCTATTTTTGGGCTTGCCTAGAGCGGGGCCTCTATCTGGCACCTTCCCAATACGAATGCATGTTTCCCTCGCTTGCCCATGGGGAAGGGGATATCGAAGAAACCCTCCGCATTCACTTTGACGCGCTTAAGGCTGTGCATTGAGTACGGCAAACCCCAATAGGCTATGGATGCTCGCTTGGACAGTCCTCTGGATCGGGGGCTGCGCCGACAGCGATGTCCGCAAAGACGAACAGGCCCCCGAATCCGAACCCGCTGGCCGCAGCGAAATAGTCATTTTAACGCCGGCTGATTCTGTGTCCGTCCCAGCCGGTACCAGCGATGCTAGCGATACCAGCGACACCAGTGATGCTAGCGACGCCAGTGATACTGGAGATACTGATGATACCAGCGATGCCAACCCCGTATTTTTTGATCCCGACGGCCAATTCACCGTTCAAGTCGGCGTCTATCGGGATGCGAAACGCGCCGATCAGAAGGTGCGCGAATTGAAGGACGAGGGCTATCCGGCCTATAGCGTGCAGAGCGATGCTGGCGTGCGGGTGCGGATCGGCTACTTCTCCAATCGCGCCGACGCTAACCGCTTTGGCCGCATTTTTGCCAGGGATCGCGGTGTCGAGTATTGGATAGCCCGGCGTGCCGATGAATAAAACTCGCGTATTGTGCTGCGGCACTTTTGATTACCTGCATCCAGGCCACCGCTCCTTTGTCGAGCAGGCGGCTGCGCTGGGCGACGAACTGTTCGTCGTGGTCGCCCGCGACGAGAACGTCCGGCGCATCAAGGGGCACTATCCCGACCAATCCCAAGAGGAGCGCAAAGCTGCGCTGGAGGAACTGCCCGAGGTCACCGAGGTCCGTCTCGGCCACGAGGGCTGTAACTTTTTGCGCATTGTCGGAGAGATCGCTCCCCACATTATCGCCCTCGGCTACGACCAAAGGAGGCCAGCGGGTTTGGCCGAAGCCTTTCCCCAATGCGAAATCGTCGTTCTCCAGCCCCATTGCCCCGAGCAGTTTAAGTCGTCCCTCTTCCGGCGTCAGGAAGGCCGCACTTGAGTCCCTTGCCTCAGCTCATCCTCTGGTACGGGCGCGAGGCGGCCCCGGCCTTGCCAGAAATAGCTGGCTATCGACTAAGGACGTACCAGCCGGGCGACGAGGAGGGTTGGTTGTCTCTATTGCAGGCCAATGGCGAATTGGGCCGTTGGGACCGGCGGCGACTAGAGGGCGTGCTAGAAGAAACCCGGGTCCAGCTTTTTATCGAGTACGAGGGGCAGATCGTCGCCTGTACGGGTTGCAACGACCGCACCCGCGAACTGCGGCCGTGCTGGGAAATGGGTTGGGTTGCGGTCCACCCAGATTTTCAGGGGAGTGGCCTAGGCAAGTTCATCGTAAGTGCGGCCGTGGCCCAAGCCAAGGCGCTAGGCCCTCGGCCCATATACCTGCTGACCGACGACTTCCGCATTCCGGCTCTGCGCTGCTATCTCAAGTTGGGCTTCGCGCCCAATAACAGCCATCCATCCTACCCGCGCCGGTGGGCCGATATCTTTGCCCTTTTGGGGGAGGATTATCAGGCCCTAAAACCCGAGTTCGTCCCCTCAGATTAATCCATATAACCCAAGGCTCGCAGCCGCTGGTGCAAGAGGACGCGGTCCGTGGTCTGGTCAAACTCCGCTTGGACATAACTAGAAGCCGCTCTGAGTGCTGTATATGCTTGGTGGTATGGGCGAGTATCGAGTGCTGGGAGTGGCCCCTCGCTAAACGTTTCGACCAAGGTTTCGCGCTGGGTTGATTGATCACAGGTGAATTTGGCGCTGGCATTGAAGAGGGACCATTGGCGGCCTTGTTGCGCGTCCGGGCCGGGGTCGATTTCGGCCAAGTAGTACTCGGGTAGGGAAGAGGTGCGGATGTCGCGGGCAAAGCCGTCGTAGGGGTAATCCAACTGCAATAGCGATAAAAAGGTCGGGAAGAGATCCACCAGCGAGATGAGGGGGCGCCCGACGGATTCCTCCGAGGGAAGTCGGTAGTACAGAGGCACCCGCAGCACGTCATTGCACAAGGTCTGGCCGTGATAGGGTTCGTCGGCCCGCCAGCTCTGGCCGTGGTCGCTGATGATGAAAACGGCCCACTCGTTTAGATCCAAGGTGGCTAACAGCCGGGCGATGTGCCGCTCGAAGAGCTGTTCAATGACAGCGCGATAGCGTGCCTGCACCACGTCGATGCGCCCAGCCGCTAGCAATTGGCCCACTTCTCCAAAGGCCAGCCCGTCTGCGGCGCCATAGGGGGGATGAACGCTCCAGTAGTGAATAAAGAGAATGGTCGGCTTGCGACGTTGTGGCCAGCCGGTGAGCTGTTCGTCTGTGGGCAAGGGGGCGATGTAATTGGCGTAGCTCAGGCCGGTGAAAATGTCCGGGGCTTCTGAAAATGCGCCGACTGCATAGCCGGCTCGACGGCAGAGGTCGAAGAGGTCGGCAACGCCCTGCCTCATAGCGGGGGAGTGCTGGCCTTCGATACCGTGTTCAAACGGGTATAGCCCGGTAAAAAGCGAAGTGTGGACCGGACGCGTCGCCGAAGAGACCGAAAAACAGTGCTGGCAGAGGTGAAAATCGCGCGTCAAAGCGGAAAATCGGGGCGTGCGCACGGCCGCACTGATCCCGGGGGCAAAATCCAAGCGCAGGCTATCGACCGAAATCAACAGCAGGTTCATGTTAGCGCTGGACGATTCTGCTCTTTACGGCATTGGAGGGTTTGAAGGTCGGAGTCTTGTGCTTGGGGATTGCGATGGCCGCGCCAGCTTTGGGATTGCGGCCGGTGCGCGGTGCGCGCTCCACGACTTTGAAGGTGCCAAAACCGCGGATTTCGACGTGGTCGCCCTCTTCCAATGCTTGGGCTATGGCTTCGATAAAACCCTCGATAACGGCCGTGGTGTCCACTTGGGAGAGCCCCGTACTCCGGGCTAGCTGCTGGGCAATTTCGGCTTTAGTCATCTGCTTTCTCCGTTGCTATTGGTCGGCGTCAGCGCAAGAGGCCCCGCGCCGAGATGTCCCATATTTTCTCCACGCGTCCCTTGCGAACGGCGACGAAGTAATTATGCAAAAAGGTCGTCGAATCCGAATAGCCGACGAGCAGTTCGATCCGCTCGCCCAAGGCCGGCCCGGCCTGACCCTCTACTATGTCGAAAGTCCCGTGTTCAGCAGATAGGCCGCGCAGGCGCAGATCGTCTCGGCCCAACACCTCCGGCGGCTGGTGGCTGGACGACAGCGTTTTAAAGCCAGCATCGACGACGACCCGGTCGGCCGCGCGGCTGGTGACTGTGGTGAGTACCGTTAAGGCGGGGGTGAGCGCTTCGACGTGACATTTCTGGCGATACATGGCGTCCATGAACACGCCGCCGCCGGCTTGGAGTTCAGTGACCCCGTCGTGGAGGGCACTGAGCTCGTATGAACCCGTGCCACCGGCAG
>JAPOYQ010000231.1 GCA_026706505.1 Gemmatimonadota bacterium | reverse complement strand
CGTCCGTGCCCCCTGCCCCCGAGTGAATGACGAGGATGGCATTTTGGGGGTCGTCCTCGTCGTTGAGCATCGTGCGAAACTCCAATTCGCCAATGCCCTGCATGGCGTGCTCGACCTCGGTCTCGACTTCGGTCAGCGCTTCTGCATCTCCCTCTTCGACCGCCATCTGCCGCAGTTGGTCCAAGTCTTCTAACTGCGTGTCCAAGGTTTCCCAATCCGCGATGGTGTCCTTGAGGATGCGCGCCGCCTTGCCGACGGATTCGGCCTGCTGCCGGTCGCTCCAAAAGTCTGCGGCCACCATGCGCTTTTCTAATGCAGCTAGCTCTTCCTTCTTGCCGCTTATGTCAAAGATACCCTCGTAGCCGCTCTAGCTGCTGCCGCCCGAGTGTCAACTGTTCCTCAATCGTGGCCATTGTCGTCTTCCTTGGTTTCGTTGTAGCGATCAAAAAGGAGGCTATCGTGCTTGCGTTCAGTGGGTATTTCAAAGAGCAGCTGCCCTTCGTAAACCTCGCCCTTGGTCCCCTGGAGCTCGTTGGTGTGCGCAATGAAAAACGGCGATCGCGACAGCGGGTAATAGCGCCGTCCGTGGTCGTCAACGAGTTGAAAACACCTCGGTACAATCGCCCACGCGAGCTGCAAGTTCACCTGCAAACGCACATCGATGAGCACAAACTTGTGGCCCTCATCGGGTGGACCGTGAAAAAAGTGCATGTAGCGCACCCCATCCGGGGGCACCGTCAGGGCAACTTGGTTGTTGATGTTGGCGAACAGGTTAGTCAGGTTTTCCAGTTTGTCCGCTGATCCGCCCGTCAAGCTCACCCCAATGTAGATCGGCACGAAGAGGGTCACGCCGCCCAAGACGAGGCGATTGAGCAGCCGCAGACGTTTGTTGAGCTGTTTCTTGCGCTCGTTTGCTTTGATTACCATGGCTTCCTCAAGGGGCGCGCACAAGGGCAATTTTGCCCAAATGGCTACGATTAGGCGACCGCAGTTGATAGAAGTAGACCCCGTTGGCCACGGCCCGGCCCGACGTCCAACGCGGGGCGCGACCTGGCTGGTCGTGGCTCCCCGGCCACAGATCCCAACGCTCGGCGAACACCAACCGACCAGCTACGTCAAAAACGTTCAACTCGACGAGGCCGCGCTCGGCTAGCTGCACCGGAAAATGCACTACCCCGTCCCGTGCCGGATTGGGAAAGGGTGCCAACAGGCGGTCCTCCTGCGGCGGCACCTCGTCGAGGCCACTGGCCGCCAGCGCGTTTATCTGCCCCCAGCCATAGACTGTGTCGGGACCGGCGGTACCCAAGTCCAATGCAGTCGAGCGCAAAGCCTCCAGCACTTGGTCCGGCCTCCATTCGGGATTTTTTTGCAACAACAGGGCGCAAACCCCGCTCACCAGGGGGGCCGCAAAGGAAGTGCCGCCCTTGCGCACATAGCCACCGCGCCGCAAATCCGCAACCACCACGCCGCTGCCGGGTGCGACCACATCCGGCTTGATGCGGCCATCGGCCGTTGGCCCCCGCGAGCTAAAGGAGGCAATCTGCGGCGTGCCGTCGCCGCTGCCGGGCACATCTACCGCCCCCACCGCAATCGCGCCATCGGCGTCCGCCGGCATCGTTATGTAGTGCCAATCCCCATTGGCCTCATTGCCCGCGGACACCACCACTACGATGCCGCGCCGCACGGCCAGCGCCGCTGCCACGCTCGTCAGCGCGGTTTTTCCATCCAGATCCGCTGGCGAGTAGCCAGTGCCATCGTCCCACCGATTGTAGCCCAACGAGCTGTTGACCACCTGTGCCCCCAAGCTGTCCGCCCATTCCAAGCCGGCGACCCAGCGATCCTCCTCCGAGGGCATTTCGGGCATGTTGTCGTCTAGTTCGGTCTTGGCCAAGATGTACTCGGCGTCGGGTGCTACGCCGATAAAGTGATCGGGGTGATAACCTGCTAGCAGGGAAAGCACTTGCGCGCCGTGCAAGTTTTGGCTGCTGCTCATTTCGTCGCCCGTGATGGGTTGACCGGCCTCGTCGGTGACGACCTCGTCGTCATTGACAAAGTCACGCTGGGCCACCACGCGAATGGAGTCGAAGGCTGCGTGTTCGGCGTAGTGGAAACCATTATCGAGCAAGGCCACCCGCACTCCAGTACCCGTAAGACCTTGGTCGTGTAGGGGGGGAACGGAGATTTGGGCCAACGGCTCCAAGGCGAGACCATAACGGCTTTGCAGCAACTTGGGGCTAGCAAGTGGCACCAGTGGCAGTGGACGGGGTCGCTGCAAGCGCTGCACAGGCCGAGTTTCGACGACAAAGTCCACAGCCTGCACTCGGCGCTGCACCTCGGGCGAGACTCGCGCGCTGACCGCGTTGAGCCAACGCGAGGAGAAGCGCACCACCACTCCCATCTTTCGCAGGCGCTCGATATAGAGTTGGTTGATGGGCATATCCAACTCTGCGTCCGAATGACCGGTCCCCAAATCCACCCAAGCAACGCGCTGTCCCTCGGCGTCCATTTTGTCGCGCAACAGAATCCAGATATTCTGATCCGCCGCGACCGTCAAGGCCCCCGCGTGCACTAGCAAGGCCGCGCACCACCACCACACCCTCTTATTCAACAGGAGGTTCCCTCGTGTCTAGCACCTCCACCCCTTCGGGCACCTGAAAAGAAAAAACCTCGTCGGCTATTTTCTTATTGGTGCGATGATCCCTGAGCACGTACGCGGTGCGATTGCCATTGGCCTCGCGCTGCTCCACTTGCAGGAGAAACCACTTCCGGGGATCCACCCAAACCCGCATCTGTTCGATCACAGAGGCTTTGTTTTCTGGTTCCATGATCAGCAAATAGCAGGGCTGCCCCCGCAACGAGCTTTCCTCCACCGCAATGGGCACATAGCGTTCGGTATAGTCGAAAAACACTTCCCAAGGAGTCTTTATTTCCGCTTCGTAGGGACTGATCACCACCTGGCCGTTGTGCACGACATACGACCAGACGGCCTCGCCATCGGCCACCACCACATCGCCCCCTTCCAACTCGATGCGAAAGCGATTCGGGCGGCGCAAATAAATCCGGCCTTCGCGGCTGCGGTACTTGTCCAGCACTGCCCAGTAGAATTGCTTTTCAAAGCGGGCTTCAAACGTCTTGTAGCTGGAAAGACGCTTCTGCACCCTAGCAATGATCTGGTCGCCGCTCTGCCCGAGGGCCGCGCTCGTCACTAAGCCTACAGAAAGACTAGCCCACAACCACAAGCTCATTCTTCCGCGTACTCCTCTTCCGCGCTTTCGATGAGAATCTCGCGCGGCTTCGCTCCGACGATCGGCCCGACGATACCGGCGGCCTCTAGCTCGTCCATCAAACGCCCGGCGCGGGAATAACCAACTTTCAAGCGCCGCTGCAAAAACGACGTGGAAGCCTGCCGGTGTTCGGCAACTAAGCGCACGGCGTCGTCAAAGAGGTCGTCGCGCGCATCGGAAACTGCGTTAATATCCGGCTGCTCGGAAAACACCGCAACTTCCTCGGCCTCGTACTGGCTCTCCTTCAATGCTTCGACCAAGCGCTCGGTTTCCTCACCAGAAATAAAGGCCCCGTGGACGCGGATTGGCTCGCCTTGGCCGCTCGGCAGAAAGAGCATATCGCCCATCCCCAAGAGCCGCTCGGCCCCATTGAGATCGAGGATCGTGCGCGAGTCCGTCTTCGACGCCACTTGGAAGGCAATGCGCGAAGGGAAGTTGGCCTTGATTACCCCCGTAATCACGTTCACCGAAGGCCGCTGGGTCGCCAAGATGATGTGAATACCCACCGCGCGCGATTTCTGCGCCAAGCTCATCAGCGAGGTCTCCACATCGGAGGGAGCCGTCAGCATCAAATCGGCGAATTCGTCGATTACTATCACGAGGTACGCCAGCGGCTTCTCGGGCTCGACACCCTCTTCTTCGGCCTCGGCTTGGCTGCGCGCCAGCTTGGCGTTGTAGTCGGACAGATTGCGCACTCCCAACTTGGCGAGCCTCTGGTAGCGAGATTCCATTTCGGCCACGGCCCACTTCAATGCTTCCGCGGCCTTCTTCGGCTCGGTGATAACCGGCACCAACAAGTGCGGGATATCGTTGTACATCATCAATTCGACGACCTTGGGATCGACCATGATAAAGCGCACCTCGTCCGGCGTGGCCTTGAAGAGGATGCTGCAAATTAGGCTGTTCAGGCACACGCTCTTGCCGGCCCCAGTGGCACCGGCGACCAATAGATGGGGCATTTTGGCCAAATCCGCGGCACACGGCTCGCCCGAAATCGTCTTACCTAATCCCATGACCAGCTTGGAATCCGACTGGCTGAACACTTCGTCTTCGAGGATTTCGCGCAAGTACACAGTCACCCGCTCCTGATTGGCAATCTCCACCCCCACCACGGATTTCCCCGGTACCGGCGCTTGAATGCGAATGCCCTTCGCGCTCATCACGCGTGCGAGATCGTCCGAGAGCGCGGCGATGCGATTGACCTTGACCCCCGGGGCCGGCTCCACCTCGTAGCGCGTCACCACTGGCCCGGGACTCACCTCCACGACCTGACAGGCCACGTCGAAATTGCCCAGCGCATTCTCCAGCATCTTGGCGTTTTCCAGCAAGGCCTCCTTAGAGACGTCGCTGTGGCTAGCTGGCACTTCGTCTAGCAACTGGGTGCTTGGGATTTCGTAGCGACCACTGGCTGGCTTGCGGGTTGGCTCTGCCTTCTCTTGTTGGTGTACCGACTCTGGTATAGCTGTATCTTCAACCACCGGTTCCTTCTTCTTTTTGCGCTCGCGCCGCTCAACGCGCGCTGGCTCCCGCACCCGAGGCTCCACTGCAGCAACCTCTTCAACCATTGGCTTCCAAGGGGCCGCATCCTCGACCCGAGACTCTGCGCCAATCTCGGGTCGCATTTTTCGCACCATGGCGGTTTCGCCCCGTTCCCATTTTACGGATTTGCTCTTGTGCCTAGCAGGGAGCAGTCTCCGCAGACACCCAAGCCACCGCCAAACCGCCGCCAAACCAGACCCCAGCCACGCCAACATCCGCCAGTTCAGGCCAGGAGTCAAAATCACCGCCACCACAAACAGCGCGCTCAGCAATACGGCCGACCCCAGCCTCCCTAGGTACGGTATGAGAAATTCCAAACTAATCTGGGTTCCCAACACGCCGCCCAACTCGTAGGCTCTGTGCGGAGAATAGCCGGGCAGGCCCGTCGCGACACAGATGAGGACGGCCATGAGCAAAAGACCCATACTGCGATGCACAGCAGAAGCCACCGGCTCGCAACGCACCCTATTCCAACCCCAGAGCAACAACAGCATGGGCCAGACGTACGCGGCCAGTCCCATACCCGCAAAGGCCCCATACGACGCATACGCGCCTATCCCTCCCCCCCAATTCAAACTCTCAGCCACCGACCGGCTCGAATTGGGAGGATCGAGCGGCGAATGGGACATCAAGCAGATGAGTAAAAACGCACCGAGGCCAATGAGGAGCACGCCTAAAACTTGGGGCTTTTTTTCGCCTTTGGGCGGGTGCGAAAACTCGGACATAGAGCACGGACTCCGCTAGTACATAGGTTGAAAAGCAATCAGATTTGGAAGGGGAATACTAAAAAATAAACAAAAACGCGGCTTTTTGCATCTTGTGGTGCGTCAGATCATGCCGCTGCGCTTGCGCCCAAACCACTCGGCAGCCAACAGGGCAACAGCCAAAAGTGCGGGCCACAGCGGCCCCCATAGCGGCAAGACCTCGGCTTTTTCGACCCACCGCTTGCGCGGCGCGAGCTGTTCCAGCATGCTCTCCCAGTTGGCGAGCGAATAGGCGCGTCCTCCACTGGCTCGAGCCAACTCGCCCAAGAGCAACGGGTCGGCGCGCAAATCCCCGAGCTCAATGCTGTACTCTTCAACGACAAAGCGGCCCATAACCGCGCCCACTACAGCTTGGTCAACTGCGGCCCGGACCTCGTATTCATACGTGCCGGGTGCCAGCCCACTAGCGACGCCTCGGTAGCGCCCGGCTCCTTGCGATTGTAGGTCGAACGCTTCCCGCCCGGCCAGCGCGACCTGCACGCTTGCCCCCGGCTGCGGCCTCAGCAACTCGTCGAAGACCTGCACCGCGAAAACCACTTCCTCACCCGCCCGGTACACGGGCCGCTCGGTCGAAGCGCGAACCCGTCCGCCCGGAGCGTCGAGCGCGAGCCACTTGGCGGCGTCGCACCAGAACGTCCTAATGGTCTGCGGCTGGCCATCGACTCCACTGCTCATCAGATCGAGCCGCCAAAAGGACGCTGATAGAGCAGCAATGACCTTGCCCTTGCCATACGCGCCCACAGCGATGACCGGCTCGCCGCCTACACTTTCAACTAGCACAGTGGTACCTGGCCGCTGCTGCGCCGTGCGAAAGTAGCCCGGCAGCGGCGGTAACCTAAGCCACGGATCGTCCACACCTGCGGGCTGGCGCACGACCGGATGGTGCCGACCGGCCGGACTGAGCCGCAATAAAATTTCGCCCGGCACAAAGGGCACAGGACCGGCCACTTGAAGCGGCATGAGCGCGGCCAGTGGCGAGTCAGGCTGCCAAGCCCGCGCCATCTTGGGGCCACCGACGATGAGCAAACCCGCGCCGGCATACACGTGCTGAACTAACGCGGTGGCGGGCGAGCTATTGAGCAGCCACGCACCCGGATTTACCAGCAGCACTACGTCCCGGTCTTGCAAAACAGCCGGACTCCACGCGCCTCCGTAGAATGCGTCTGGCTCCCGCTGAATCAAGGCCTCGACGACCCAACTCGAATCCGCGCTTAAACTGCGGCGCAAAAAGGCCAAATCCTCGCTAGGGCCTCCGGCCAGCAGCAGCACCCGCGGGCGCCCTGCGAGAATCCGAGTAAACGCGAGGGCCTCGTTGTCGGCTGTCGCGAATTCCCCGGCCGCAGGATCGACAACCACGCGAAAAATGCGCGGCCCAGCCTGCTGGGGCGTCACTGCAAACGAGACGCGCTGCACCTGTCCATCGCCCTCCAACAGCAGGGATTGTCGCTGGAGCGACCGGTCGCCCTCGTAAAGCCGGACTTCCACGCGCTTTCCCTCGTATCCCCAGCTCCGCACCTCGGCGTCGATTTGCTGACGCTGACCCACGTACCCGGTCTCGGTCGTGCGAACGTCCACGAGTTGGACATCGACGGGCACCTCTGCGCCCCCTACGCCGAGCGCATATACAGGCACGTCCAGTTCCGCACTCAGTCGCACCGGGTCGCGGCCCAAGTTGTGGCCTCCGTCGGAAAATAAGACCACGCCTTGCACGCGCTCCCGCTCGGCGACTGCCTCCAAGCTAGTCGCGACTGCACGGCCTATATCGGTCGCCTGACCGCGAGTGCTTGCGACCGCGACCGTATCGAGTGCGAGCGGATATGCAGACTCGGCAAATCCCCAAGCGCGGACTTCAGCCTGCTGCAAGCGCGCCGACCAACCTTCGTCGCTCAGCACAGCCACAGCCTGTTGTAAGCGCGTGACCGGCCCCTCGGTCACCCTCATGCTCGGGCTCGTATCGACCAATACCAGCACCAGCGGCCGGATGACCTGCTGGTGCCACCACGTCAAGACTGGCTCGCACAACACCATAGTCAGCAAGGCCACGGCCGCGCCGCGCAATACCACAAGCGCCATGCGGCGCTTGGGATCAACCTGCGGATACGTCCGCTGATATACCCAATAAACGAATGCGATTAGAAAGGGCAGCAGGACGAGGAATACGCGGTGTCCCGCTAGCTGGAGATGGCTATCGGACCACTCAGACACGCCAGCTCAGGCGGGGAGCAGCGTCCACATCGAGACTGTCGCAGACGCCACGGCTGAGGTAGAAGGCCCCAACAGCCCCCACCATAGCGGCATTATCGGTACACAAATCGTACGCCGGACAATGGAATGACAGACCTCGGCACTCGACCGCGGCGCGCAGGCGTTGGCGCAGGCGCTGGTTGGCAGCAACGCCGCCCGCGAGGCATACGGTCGCAACGTCTGCTCGATCCAAGGCCAACAGGGTCTTGGCGACTAAGGAATCCACCACGGCTTCTTGGAAACTGGCAGCAATATGGGCGAGCTGCTGCGTGAGCGCTTGCGGGGAAAGCGAGCGCACGTAGTGCAACACCGAGGTTTTGAGACCGCTAAAGCTAAAGTCTATCTCGCCCTCGAGGGCGCGGGGGAAGTCAACGGCCTCGGGATCGCCGTCAGCAGCTAGCTCAGCGATGAGCCGGCCACCGGCCACGGCCCCCTCCCCAGGTAGGAGGTCCAGCAGTTTGGCAACCTTATCAAATGCCTCGCCGGCTGCGTCGTCGCGCGTGCGGCCCAGCACCTCGTATGAGCCGAGTTCGCGCACCAAGATCAACTCGGTGTGCCCGCCCGACACCAGCAGTGTCAGGAAAGGGACCTCGACCTGCGCAGCGACCAAGTTGGAAAACACGTGGGCCTCTAGGTGGTGAACGCCGATCAGTGGCTTATTGCGCGCCAACGCTAACCCCTTGGCCAGCGACAGCCCCACAATCAACGACCCAACCAATCCCGGGCCCCGCGTCGCTGCCACCCCATCCACTTCTTCCCATCCTATGCCCGCAGTCGCTAGGGCCTGCCGCACGACCGGCACCAACGTGCGCATATGGGCGCGCGAGGCCAACTCGGGCACCACGCCCCCGTATGGCGCGTGATCTTGTTGTGAGAAGATGATATTGGAGTGCACGGCGTACGACTCATCGACGACCGCCGCGGCCGTCTCATCGCAGGAGGTCTCCAACCCCAATACCAACATCCTAGTCGCTCACCAAATCGACGTATGCTGGCACGATCTGACGCACCTCGAAAATCGGCGTCTCCGCACTGTACACCGGCAGCGCACTCCCCTGATATTCGGCGTAATCCACGTATAGCTCGATGTCGCGAGTTGGGTCCAGCCCAGTAATCACGCCAACCCCACCGCGCACCTTAACTTGGGCGGTGGCTGGCTCGGGCCGCAGGCTCGCCTTGCCGAGGTGTCGCACGGTAATCGGCACCCCGATTACATCGTCTTCGGCCAACATCTGCACGGCAGCGCGCACGCGCACGGTCCCAGGCACGAACGCAAGTTGCGTGCGCTCGGGATGCCGCAAGGACTGCTCTACTTCCACGTCTTCTGTAACATCCTGCAAAACCAACGAATCCGTCTCCACATAACGCAATGCGGCGACCTGCTGCTGGGGGCCGATCACCCGGACGAACGCGGGGTCGGCTTGCAGCGGCGTCACCTGTACGTGGGCAGCGGCTACCTCTAACTTCGCTTGCACCCGCACCGGTACGTCCCGTTCCATCCTCGGCTCTAGTGCGATTTCAATTTCTTTTGGTTCGAGGATTTCCTTGACTTCGACATCTAAGTCGGCCGCCCGTTTGGTGATTTGGGAAGGAGTCAGACGGTGGATCCGATTCCTACCTTCGGTCCGCAACCTCAGAATGAAAGAGTCGTCGTCCAAGTTAAACAGCAGGTCCTTGCCCCCTCCTGTGACTAAGACGCGAACCGTGGGAGGCACTTCACTGGCCAGCACCACATCTCCTTCCGCGCCCTCGCCCGGTGGAGGCACTTCGACCCAGAGGCGCACTGCAATTTCTTTATCGTAGTACTTCTCTGTAACCGCGTGCAGCCACAGCGCAAAAGATAGGACCAGTGCTCCAGCCCAGATTCCCCAACTGCTTATACTGATGTTGGCCAACGATGGACCCCATAAGAAGAAGAGGCTCCGCAAAAGGGGGCCTCTTCTCGTGATTTACTACTTTTACCGCGTGCCAAAGGCGAAGATGGGACCGTTTACTTAAATGATTTCTTGAGTTCTTCGCCGATACTCAACTCTCCGTTGTCTATTCTTATATGGTATCCGCAACTCGGATTCGTGCAGGCCCATGCTTTGTAGTGAATGGCTGCGCCGTCTCTTCCATAGTCGGAAAGCGGAATCAAAACACCTTCCTTGCACTTCAAACACTCAGGAAAATCACCTTTTTCCATCCGACCCTCCCTTCCGGTTTTAGCGTGCGACCACTAGGGGCCACGCTTTTATTCAATGTACTTGTGCCGTCCTACTATGTCAATTCCAACGGGGGATCACATTTGCCCAAGATGCGCGGCATATTCATATACGGCCCGTTCTTGGGCGGCCGTTTCCACCGAACCGGGGCGCAGGTTCCGAACCTGCGTCAGGGCGTCCGCCGCGCTGCTGCCCATCCTCACCAAATAACTCGCCAACATCGTGCCCGTGCGCCCCAACCCCGCGCTGCAATGGACCATCACGGGTCGTCCTTGCTTGACCGCCTCATCGACGAATTGAACAAACGCTCGTATATCCCCGAGCGAAGGCGGCTGCATATCCTGTATGGGCAAGTGCAAATATGCTATATCTCGTGCCTCCACTTCGCCCGCCTGCAGGGGATTTGCGGTCAACGACACAATCGCCTTTACGCCCTGCGCCAACAGCAAATCAAGATCGCCCTCCAGCCGCTCGTCCCCTCCCCAACCGCCAATCTGCCCAGCACCCGCCAACCGACCCTCTAATAGCCAACCAAAATTGAACACCATACTAGCTGCCTTCATAGGCTGCCTGCGGCCCTTCAACCCAACTCTCACCTCCGACCCCCACTTCCTTCTTCCATATCGGCACGACCTGCTTGAGCCGATCAATAGCGTACTGACACGCAGCCAACGCCTCGGCCCGATGAGGGCTAGCGATGGCAATCAACACGCTAATTTCTCCGATTTCGAGCTTACCCACGCGGTGAACCATCGCGACATCCACGACGCCCCACTGCGCCTTCAACTCGTCGCCAATCTCCGCCATCTTCTTCTCGGCCATAACCGGATACGCTTCGTACACCAAGTAATCAGTTTGCTTGTCCCCAGAGTGATTGCGCACCACCCCGGCAAACGTGGCCACCGCGCCATTTTCATCGCGCACCACCCCGGCAAATAAATCGTCGGGTTTTATTGGGTCTTCGGTAATTTTGAACATGCCAGCCCCCACTTACAGGCGGAATAAGAGCGACCTCATCGCCCGCTTTTAACACGGTATGGTCCCCCACGTATTCGGCATTGACCGCAACCGACAACACCTGCTGCACGGCCGCCAATTGCGGATACGCGGCCACGAGCTCGCGCTGCAAATCCGCAACTCGGTAGCCTTCCGCAATCTCCCAGTCGCAGCTCTTGTGGCCGACTGCATCGCGGCAGGAAGCAAAAAATAAAACCTTGATTTTCATATCCAAGCGCAATAACGCCGCGACCTGTGCGCAACGGGCCGCGGCGAGAAAAAGGAAATGGGACCCTTGTGAGGCCCCATTTCACTCACTAATTACTGCTGTTGTCCGCTGAGGAAACTACCTGAGCAGCACCATTTTGCGCTTAGCTACATAGTCGCCAGCATGGAGCAAGTAAAAATACATGCCGCTGGAGACGCTAGCGCCGCTTTCGCTCCGGCCATCCCATACGGCTTGATACTGACCTGCAGCCAGCGCCTCGCCGTCAACCAGCTTGCGCACGACCTGACCTGCGATGTTGTAAATCGTCAGGGAGACGATCGCATCGCTGCTCAGAGCGTAGGGAATGGTAGTTTCTGGATTGAAAGGGTTGGGATAGTTTTGATTCAGCGAGTTAGCCAACGGCAGGGCGGCTAGCGGCTTGGCAGCAGCCCAAGCCGCGCTGAAGTCAATCGCCAAGTCGAGGGCCTTGCCGGCCGAGTTCTCCGTGGCGGTGCTCGCCGTAATACTGAGGAAAGACACCATATCGGCGTCAACCTCAATCGACGAATTGCCATTGGCATCAGTCGTATTGCGCACGAACGCGCTACCATGGGGGGCAATCGTGCCAATACCGAGCACGGAAACCCACTCCGCGCTTCGATTATACACGTCCCACAAGATGAGCTGACC